>JACUUF010000155.1 GCA_014859465.1 Methyloprofundus sp. | reverse complement strand
ATGACGAGTTGCTAGAAAAGCTCAAGTCTAACCTGCAAGAAGTTAATGCGCGCGGTGGTCAGCTTTATGTGTTTGAAGATGAGAAGTCCAATTTAAGTTCAGAAGAAGGCTTTCAGGTCATCAAAGCTACCACAAATGTGGGTCGCATAACCGCACCCATTACCTTTAATATTCCGCTACAATTACTGGCATATTATGTTGCTTTAGCCAAAGGGACAGACGTCGATAGGCCAAGAAATTTAGCAAAATCAGTAACTGTTGAATGACTTTGGAATTGTTAAGTTTGAAACAGCAATTATTGAAAGGTGGTGCAGGGAGCGTTTTAGTTAAAGCTACCTTTGCATTTCTGTCTTTTACAATTTCGGTTGTTTTGGCTCGATATTTAGGTGCAGAAGGTTTTGGTGTTTATGCGTTTATAATCGCCTTAATTATGCTTATTTCAATACCAGCTGTTATTGGTGTACCAGAGTTAATAGTGCGAGAGACAGCAAAGTATCAAGCAAAAGGAAATTGGGAACTTATTGCTGGATTGTGGCTCTGGGGGAGTAAGGTCGTCATTAGCTTTTCTGTGGCAGTCTTATTAACAGCTAGTCTGGTGATTTTCTCATTTGCTGACTATGTTGATGAAGTTAAATCGCAGGCAGTATTAATAAGTGTTTTGATTATTCCGCTTGCGGCTGTTGTTAGCATCAAGTCTGCTTCTATACGTGGTTTGCGTCATACAGTTTTAGGGCAGTTACCGGATAGTATTATTCGTCCCTTTATGTTTTTAATACTTATTTTAGTAGCACCTTTTTTTATTAAAACCTTAGGTGTGATAGATGTATTTTATGCTTATATTTTTTCTGTAGTGATTGCTTTGATAGCAAGTTTATTCTTTTTAAAAAAAGTTAAACCTGTCCAGATAGCGCAAGTTACAACACCTGATTATGACATAGAAGCCTGGAAAAAATCGGTGCTACCGCTTGCGCTAATCAGTGGGTTACATGTGATCAATGGATATGTTGATATTTTAATTTTAGGACTTTTTCGCGGGGATGAAGAAGTGGGTGTTTACCGTGCGGTAGTTCAAATGTCTTTATTAGTCAGTTTTGGATTGCAAGCCATAAACCAGGTTTTACACCCTCATTTTTCAAGACTTTATACGTTGGGTGATCATCAAAAGTTACAAACGATAGTAACAATTAGCGCCAGAGTTATCTTGTTAATTTCATTGCCGCCAGTCGTATTGTTTGTATTTTATGGCGCTGACATATTAGGCATGATATTTGGTGATCCTTTTTATGTGGGTGGCATGGCACTGGCTATTTTGGCTTTTGGCCAATTAGTTAATGCGTTAATGGGTTCTGTTGGCGCTTTGTTAAATATGACGGGTCACGAACGTTATACCGTTAGAGGCGTTGCTCTGGCTGCGGTTGTCAATATTGTGCTCAATTTTGCATTAATTCCTTTTTACGGCATGCTAGGTGCCGCAATAGCCACAGCGGTTTCCTTGGCTATGTGGAATTTATTGTTACGGTATTATGTTCGCCAAAAACTTAATATTGAACCTAGCGCCCTGTTTAAGTCAACCAGATTAAAATTAAATTAAAGGATTTTTAAATGAAAATGTTATTAATTGGTATGGACGGCGCTCAGGAAGCTTCGTTTAAACGTGGTTGGACGCCATTTATTGAGTCTCTAATAGGGAGAGGGCAAAGCTTAGACCTAAAAGAGGACTTAATCAGTCGTGGTTGGGCTGAAATTATGACTGGCCAACATGGCCTAGTTACCGATATGTTGTATGAACGTCCTACCGCTGATGGAACACTAGGTTGGACTGAGAAAAGTCGACTTCAGGACATTCCAGGGTTGGGCACTAAAGTAAAACCGATTTGGCAGATATTGAATGAACAGGGTTTCAAAGTAGGCATAATGAATGTTCCTACTACCTATCCTGCACCAGAAGTAGACGGCTTTTTTGTGTCCGGCGGCGGCGGCGGCGGGCCAGTCAATCAAGATGTTACCGAAGCACAATGTCATCCGAAATCTTTGAAAGACAAGCTGGCAAGTAGTGGGTATATTGTCGATGAACGTATTTCAAGCCTTTTAGGCGATAAGCAGCTTTATAATCCGGCTGACTTTTTTTCAAGGTTAGAGTTAATGACCGAAAAAAGAACCGATACTTTTATACAGAATTCAAAAGATTTTGAGGTCAATTTTGGTTTTGTAGTTTACAGGTCGAGCGTTACAGCTGAGACTTTTATCCAACCTCAAACTGAACTATTTTCTCAAGAAAATAAAGAAATTGGCGGCCCCTTTTTCGAGGCTGTTGAGCAGTTTTATCGTCATTTTGACGAGCAAGTTAAACGACTAGTTGAGAGTTTTCCTGAATCAGAAGTCGTATTAGTGTCGGATCACTCCATGGTGACCAGAAAATGGTCGGTCAATACTAATGAATTCTTAGTTGAACAGGGGTGGCAGCAGAAGTCATCTAGCCGCCGAGGTGTTTATGATTTTGTAAAATCTTTTAAACATTTAATTCCGCATGCGATACGCCAGAAACTTAAATCAAATCCTAAAGTACGATCTGCTTATGAGTCGATGGTCACATTTGATCCTAAAGTCTCGCAGGCATTTAGTATGGCGTTTAGTACAGGTGTGCATGGTATTTATATTAATGATAGTAAACGTTTTGGTGGGCCGGTTGAACAAGATCAAATCGGCGCTGTCTCTGTAAAGATTATCGAGGCGTTTAATGCTCATCCAACTAGTGTAGAATATGGCTTAAAAGCGTATAAAAAATCACCTTCCAATGAGGGGTGCTCTGATATTTTCCCAGATATTTACATCCAAGTACCAGATGGCTATTTAACAAGTAATGAGTTTTCAGAATTTGTTTCTAAGCATCCATTACCAGATGAACTTGTTGATTTCCGTGAGATTACTAAAACGGGTAATTATTGTATTAAGGGTCGTTCTCCATTAGCGGTTAATGTAAAAGGCGAATGGTTATTAAAACCCAATAGGAATAAGCAAGATTTAACGCTTATTTATGATCAGATTGCGGCTTTTTTTAAAGCAAAAATTTAAATTTTGGAGTTGTTGTGACTAAAAGATTTTATTTAACCGGTCAGCGTACATTTGGTAACCGAGGGTGTGAAGCGATTGTGCGCAGTACCGTGATGATGTTGAAGCGAAAATTTGGTGATGTTCAAGTACTAGTACCATCTGAAGATATTGAACGGGATCAACAACAGTGGCCAGAAGCTTCTGATTATGGCGTAAGTTTTGTTGAAGCGTATTTGCCTCAACATAATCGGTATTGGACACATTTACAACGCTTACCGTTTAAGTTCTTAAAGCAGGCCGTTTGGCCGTTTGGCTTCCCTTCCAAATTTAGAAAGCAGATAGAAAGCTTAGACGCTGTGCTTTCAATTGGCGGCGATAACTATTCATTAGATTATCATTTGCCATCATTATTAATGGGGCAAGACGGTTTGGCGATGCAGTTAGGTAAACCTGTGTTTATTTGGGGGGCATCAGTTGGGCCATTTGATGCAGAACCGCATTTTGTACCCGTAATGCGCCAACATTTATCCCGTATGTCAGCCATTTTTGCTAGAGAAAACATTTCCTATACCTATTTAACAGAAAAATTAGGTTTAATGAATGTGGTTAAGATGACTGACCCTGCGTTTACCTTACAGAAAGAAAAGGTAGACATGACTGAGTTTTGGCCAAAGTCAGAAAATGGCCAAGTCATCGGTTTGAATATCAGCCCTTTAATCGAAAAATACAAAAAAGATGGACAGGATCTTCGATTAGAAACCATCAAGTTCATTGCAAACGTTGTGCATCAAGGATTTGGTGTTTTGCTGATACCCCATGTTATACCTTTGGACGGTAATGAGAAAAATAATGATGCTATATATATGACAAGCATGTTGCAGGATTTAAGAAACCTTGGCAAATCGGTTAATATCATGCCGTCACATTTCAATGCAGCGCAAATTAAACAAGTCATTAGTCAGTTAAACTTTTTTATGGGCGCTAGAACGCACGCTACCATTGCTGCTTTATCAAGCGGTGTGCCAACCTTATCAATTTCATACAGTGTCAAGGCCAAAGGTATTAATCAGGATTTACTGGGTGATATGGATGTTGTATTGCCGACACCTGAGTTGACAAGTGTATCTTTGATGAATGGTCTGTCTTACTTGATTGAGCATGAGCAAGAAATTAAACAAATATTGAGTGATAAATTGCCAGAATGGCAAGCACGTGTAGAAAAAGCAGCTGAAGATGTGATGCAAAAGGTGCAAGGTTAGTTGGCATGATTGGCTTGACTGATAAAGAGCAGTGCCCATTTTTTACCGTTGTCATTCCTTTGTATAACAAAGGAGTACACATCGTCCCGACTCTAATGAGTGTTTTAGCACAGTCTTTTAGAAATTTTGAGGTCATTGTTGTGGATGACGGTTCCACGGATGATAGTCTGGAAAAAGTTCAATCTGTTGTAGATGAAAGAATAAAAGTTATTCACCAAAATAATCAAGGAGTCTCTGTGGCTAGGAACAGAGGGATTCAAGAAGCGAAAGGTGAATATATTGCTTTTTTGGATGCAGATGATTTTTGGTATGAATGGCATTTAGATGAGCTACATAGGTTAACTTCGAATTTTAGAGGGTACGGAGTTTACAGTGTAGCCCATGAAATATGTCGAGATAAGAAGCTATTTACCCCAAGAACCTGGGGTGGTGAAAGCGGTTTTTGTGGTGTAGTAGATAACTTTTATGCGGCCTTTTCTGAAAGTTTATCGCTTGTGAATAGTACAACAGCATGTTTACCACGTGACCTATTACTTGAGATCAAAGGTTTTCCTGAAGGTATCAAAAAGGGTGAAGATGTGTATGTTTGGCTAAAAGCGGCATCTTTGAAAGGCTTGGTTTACAGTTCCAAAATCTGTGCACGTTACAATCAAGATGCACAAAGCAGAAGTAATCTTAACCTGAGTGATGAAATACCATTTTATTTGGTTTGGTTGAACAAGTCTTTTATAAGGGAAGAAGTACCTACACATTTGAAAAATAGTGCAAAGAAATTTTTCGAGGCAGGCATTTTCTATAATGCAGCTGGTTTTAGGCTGGATGGTAATTTAAAAGCCCTATCGAAGTTAAAAGAATTAAATATACCCTTAAGGTTGAGGTTTTTTATTACGATTTTAAAGTTCTTGCCAAAAGGGCTTCTTAGTCTTGCTAAGAAATATAGACATAAAGAGAAATAAAATGCAATTTGGTAAACAAAATCATTTTCTTATTTTCTTATTTTCTTATTTTCTTATTTTTATTGTTTCTTTAGTAGCCGCTTTAAGAGATTTCTCGATAGGAAAAGATACTTACACTTATGTTCGTATTTTTAATAATTTTGTTGAAGGCCATTGGCTTCAAAGACTAGAGCCGGGTTTTCTTTTTCTTTTGTTAATGGTTGAATTTATATATTCTGACCCAAGGTTTTTTCTTTTTATAGTTACATTTTTAATAACTGTGTTTTACTTTATTTTTTTTTACAAATCTACTCGGGCTTTAAACTTAAACTTTAACCAGCAGTTTTGTTATTTAATTCTGTTTTTTTCATTGCTTTTTTTTTCTAGTTGGTATTTTAATGCGTTTTCGAATGGTATTAGACAGGGGTTATCGCTTGTATTGTTGTATTTAGGGTTGTACTCCCTAGTTGCTTTAAAAAGTAAAACCAACTTTTTAATTCTATATCTTTTTTCAGCTTCTTTTCATTATTCTTCTATAGCTATTCTTCCATTTTTATTATTTTATGCATTACCCTTAACATATCTTTTAATTGTTTGGGTAGTGATCGCCATTTTGTATCCACTTGGCGTTAATGAATTAATAGTTACAGCCATGTCAGATTTATCAGGAGTAGGAGTCTATGATTTTATAAAAAATTATTCTTTAGATTCTGCTGGAGAAAGTGGTGACTATAGCGGTTTTAATTTAAGTTTTTTTCTATATACAGTATTTTGGCCTCTGTTTTTATTTTTTATACAAAAGTTACGAATGAGTGGAGAAAATGAAGTTTTAAGGCTTGGTCAGTTATTGATAAAAATATATATATTACTTAGCTTACCTTACTTTGTTTTTGGGTTTGGTCCCTACTCCAACAGGTTTGCCGTTATGGCTTGGTTTTTTATACCCATGATTCAACTTTTAATATTTGCAAGTTTTAGGTTTAAACTTAATTTTCCATTCTTAATTAGTTTGATTTTTTTGTTCTTTTTCAGTTTGATTTTTTTAGTCACTTATAGGTTGGAATTGTTTTCTCATTAATTTTTTGTTTAGGTTTTTGTAAGGAAATTTAGTTAGTTTTTTTTAAAACCAGATTCAATCCTTTTGCTGGTTTGAAACACAACTTATTTTATTATATGTAAGGACGTGGAGTGAAAGTTTTAATTTTAGGTGGTCGAGGATTTATCGGCAAAAGATTAGTAACGGTGTTAGTTATAAAGGGGTATCAATTTGATATTTTATCGCGCTTTGAAGTTGATTCTTTAACCTTAAAAGAGTGTTCTGCTAGTTTCATAAAATGCGACCTATTAGATCCAGTATTTAATTTTGACAATATACTTGGAAAATATGATGTTATTTTCAATTGCGCTGGGGAGTTAATTAATGAGTCATTAATGCATTCTTTACATGTCGAAGCAACAGCGCGATTGATAGATGCATGCAAAAAAATAGCTCACAAGCAAAAACGTACCATTCATTGGGTTCAGTTGAGTTCTGTTGGGGCTTATGGCCCGAGCCAACCAAATGCGAATACAGAGCGTGTGGTTACGGAAGAAACTGTTCCCGCGCCGGTTGGTGAGTATGAAATGACTAAGACTTTAGCAGATGAAATGATTGTAAAAGCGGCTGATGAGTTTTTTAGTTATT
This sequence comes from Methyloprofundus sp., assembly GCA_014859465.1. Lineage (GTDB taxonomy): Bacteria > Pseudomonadota > Gammaproteobacteria > Methylococcales > Methylomonadaceae > Methyloprofundus. The sequence goes on along the minus strand of JACUUF010000155.1, from coordinate 1,040 downwards.
CGATTTTGCGGCCTTCGAATGTGTATGGCGCAGAAATGCCCAATAACTCAATTCGTCAGTTGTCTACGATGATTAGAAAAGGATTGTTTTTTTATATCGGTAAGCCGAGTGCGATTTCTAATTACGTGCATGTTGATGATGTGGTTGATGCCTTGATTTTGTGCGGGTTTGAGCCACGAGCAAAAGGTCAAATTTTTAATTTGTCAAATGACTGTGATCAGTCAGTTGTGATAAATGCTTTGGCAGCGGCGCAAAGTGTCTCTCCCCCAACTATTAGATTGAATGAATCTTTTGTAAGAATTATTGCATTTGTGTTTTCCTGGCTGCCAAAGTTTCCATTAAAAAAATCCCGTATTGATGCGCTAGTTAGCCGCACGCATTACGATACAAGTAAAATTGAACGTGTTCTCGAATTTAAACCTTCGCGTGATGTGAAAAAGACAATAGTGGAAGTGCTGAAATGACTGATAGTCCAAACAAAGTAGTGGTTAATCTACCTGATTTAAGCAATATAAAAATAGCGCGGGTTTCAACCGTTGCATTTTTTATCGATACTCAGCTTCATTCGCAGATTAGTATGACGGTTCAGTCGGGTGCCGAGGTCTCTGTTATCGCCAGTGAACCTAGTTTAAATCGGCCAATAGACGGTGCAGAGTATTTTTCTATCGATATTCCAAGAGAAATTAATCCACTTAAGGATTTGCTAGCTTTAGTAAAGCTTTGGTGGTTATTTAGAAAACAGAAGTTTGATATTGTGCACTCTACAACGCCAAAAGCTGGCTTATTGTGCGCTTTAGCCGGAAAGTTTGCAGGTGTGCCAATTCGTATTCATTCATATACAGGTCAACCTTGGGTTACGCTTTCTGGCCTTAAACGTAAAGTAGCGAAATTGGGTGATTGGGTTATTGGGTGCTTAACTACCGCTTGTTATGCAGATAGTGACTCACAAAAAGCATTTTTGGTCTCAGAAAAATTGGTCTCGGTTGATAAGTTATCGGTGATTGGTAAGGGCAGTCTTGCTGGTGTGGATGTTAAACGCT
>JACUUF010000154.1 GCA_014859465.1 Methyloprofundus sp. | reverse complement strand
ATGTTGCTAGCTCAGCGGGTGCATCCCAATTTGCCTTAAACATTATTGATGGTGGTGAATTTAATGGATCCGAGTTGTTTATTTCTGCCTTACGCCAACAGGCCAAAATTTCCAGCGTTCAACACTACAATGCCGTAACGATTAACCATCAAGCCGCGCCTATATCAGTTACAACGACTGAGCGGATACTTGGTCAGTCGTCTGTTGCACTTGATGGTGGTCAAAGTGTCTCCACTCAGGAGCTTGAAGACTTTACTGTTGGTTTTAATTTAAGTTTGATCCCAAACATTATAAACGGCGAAGAAATGATCATGCAGTTCGCCCTGGATATGTCTAGAGAGCTTGATTCTAAAACCGTCCAAAGTGGTAACACCACATACCAGCTTCCAAAAAAAGAATCCAGAGCTGTCAATCGTGAAGTGAAGATCAAATCTGGAAATACGCTTGTTATAACTGGTTTTGAACAAGCCAACGTTTCTTCACGCAAAAGTGGCGTAGCAAAATGGCTTGGGTTCTTAGGTAATGCCGTTCAAAACGAAGATGGTCGCAATACGGTCGTTGTCCTTGTTGAACCGGTAATAATGGACTGATTGATATGGCTGAAGTCGAAACAGTATCTATCCAGCTTGGAAAAAATCGCTTTGTAGCAGGACTCTATTGGCAGCCCTTTTATAATAAAAAGGATGTCAAAACCCTTGCCAAAGAAGCGCATGCTGCCTTTTCGGTTGAGATTAAAAGTCGTTCGTCGGATCGACCAAGCTTGGTAGGGTTTGCGTCAAAAGCTCAATCCAAGAAGCTCAAAAAACGCCACTATTCACTTGGATCAATTGTCTATGAGTATGCATTAGGCCTGTTTGAAGAACCAGGTCTTTTCAACAACTCAAACATCGTCGCTGTATTGGCTCTACCTGACGATCTCTTTATGTTGGTCATGATAAGCGAAGGTCTTATTCTGAAAGAAGTGGTTGGTGATCAAGATGCAATCCGTGATGAACTTGACTCCGCTCTTGGCATTTTGCAGAACACGATTAAATTAGTACCGGATGAGACTTGGTCAAGTGATGGTCGTGTTGTCATTACGGATGATTTGATTGCTGATATAAAGCTCAAATCACATGCTCTTAATCCTCTGTCAGCAAGCTCTCAGCAAGTATTGTCTTTGGTGCTTATGGCTTCCTTATCCATTGGTGGCTATTTGATTTATGACCAGTATCAGCAGGCTGAGTATCAACGCTTACTTGAACTGGCCAAAGAACGTCAAAAACAAAATCAACAGGATGTGGAAGTCAAAGTTATCCTTCCATGGGAAGAGAAACCCGAACCAAAGACGCTTTGGGCTGCTTGTGAAAAAACATTCTCGAAAATCAACCCATACCCTGTTGGTTGGAAGTATTCAGCTATGGGCTGCAATGAATCCGGCGCGACAGTTTCATGGATTCGCGAATTTGGTCTTGTCGCTGACCTTTTGAGTGCTCACCCTGAAGCGGTCGTTGAGCATGACGGGAACAAGGCCGTGGATAATATTCAGCACGCTGAAGAAGCTCAACACAGAACACAACCTGCCAAACTCGATAATTTGATGCGTAAGCATGAGGCGATTAACCGCATCAACAATCTCGCACAAACCTATGGATTTGACCTTAAAGTCCAGGCAGCCAACGCCAAAGATTTGCCTGGACAGCTCAATAAGCCTACAGCTCAGCATCAAATTATCAACATTGAAATTACCACATCATTATTGCCGGTTCAGAATGTATTGCAGTTGCTGACGTCACCAGGCCTGGTGATAGATCAATTTGCCACGTCCGAGACTGGTGTTTGGATTATTAAAGGAGCGCTATATGTTCGCTAAAATTGTTTTCACCCTTATTTGCGCAGCCTATTTAGGTATTGCCACGGCGCAAGAACCCTCTCTACCTGATAATTTAAACAATCAAATGGTCAAAGAACTGCAAGAGAAGAAACGTCTTGCTCAAGCAATGCTTGAGCTTGAAGAGGTACAAAAAAAACGCCGAGACCTTAACTCAGATCCTGCCGATACGAGCACCCCACAAATCAATGCGCCAACCATGAGCTGGCCAGGTAATTACTCAGGTTCAGCGCGAATTGAACCAGTAGTGCTCTCGATTGAAGGTAAGCACGATAGATTACGAGCCCTATTACTAGTAGGCCAAGGTATTACTCAGCGTGTAAAGACCGGGGATACCGCGAATGGTTGGAAAGTCATCAAAGTTGAGCATGATGGCGTCTTAGCCTCGAAAGATGGCCAAGCCAAATTCTTAGCATTTGGTGACTCTAATTATGTGCCTCAAGAGCAAGCCCAAAACCCAAATCTTGGTCAAGCTCAACAACCTTATCAATATTAGGAGTGAATGGCATGATTAACGGGCTTCCACTAACGGCTGAAGGTGGCCAAATAAACATCGATTCCGATTTGAGAAAATCAGTCTGCTTAATTGGCAGTGAAGATAATGCAAAACTTTATGTTTCTAAGTCGGCGAGTCCTGCACGTTTAATGGCATTTGAAACAAGAATAAAACAACGTGGCATCAGATACCAAACAGAACATGTCGACCCAGAGGAAATTAATAAACTTTACAAAAAACATGCGGTGGAACAAGCCAAAACCCAAACTCAACTCTCGGTAAAAGAGCTGTTTGAAATTGCTTCGACAGCAAGAGCATCTGATATTCACCTATATATTACGGAGAATGTGGGTACCATCATTAAATTTCGTACCGACGGAAAACTGTTAAAGCAAGATGACTTGAGTCGCACCTATGATGAAGGTATGGCCTTTATCAATTCAATCAGTCTCTCTATGTCAACTGGCGGCAACAAAGGTGTCTATCAAGAAAATAGCTTTTTTAATGCCCGGATCAATGATGGCGAATTTTTGCCAAATGACGTGAACTCTCTGCGTGTTAACATCTCGCCTACCGACGATGGATCAAAAGGTGTTTTTTGCGCCATCCGTCTTCAATACCGCGTATCGGCGTTAGGGTCATTTGAATCCGTTGGATTCAACCAAAACCAAATACATTCGTTTAAGTTTTTGCAAAGTTTGCCCAATGGCATTGTTATTTTTACTGGGCCGACTGGCTCTGGTAAAACGACCTCTATTGCTGTCAATATCGACAGCATGCTTAAGGATTGCAATTACACCAAAAACTGCCTCACCATCGAAGACCCACCCGAAATCATGGTGGATGGCGTCATCCCGATTAAAGTAAATGTCGGCAGTTCGAAAGAAGAGCGTGAAGAAGGTTTGCAATTAGCGCTTTCGAACATGATGCGGCAAGATCCAGATATTGCAATGATCGGTGAAATTCGGGATGAATATACGGCTGAAGTGGCCTTTGAGGGCGCTATGACCGGTCATGTTGTTTTAGCCACATTACATGCAAATAATTCTTTAGCTGCGATTTATCGTTTGCGTGAACTCGGTGTGCCCTCCTATCTGTTACACGACCACAAAATCATAACAGGTATTGTAGCTCAACGATTGGTACCGTCACTTTGTCCTCATTGCAAAACAGAGCTACTTAACGATATCGCAAGAGTAAAAAAATCCGAATATAAGCGCTACGAGAAAGTCGCCAATATCGGCAAAATTTATCTCAAAGGTGATGGCTGTGAGCACTGTAAGCACACAGGGCATCTACGGCGCACGGTTGTGGCAGAAGTTCTTATTACAGATGCAAAACTGATGCATTTAATTGCATCTGATCAGATGCAAGAAGCTCATGATTATCTTCGTGGTACTAAAGGCTTTATAAGTCTTGTCGATTCAGCCATTGAAAAAATCCAAATGGGGTTGATTGACCCTCGCGACGCAGAAATGGCAGTCGGCCCTCTATCAATGGAATTAATCGAACGTGATGGTCACATTGACTACACCGAGATTAAGGAGATGGCTGGCGATGATTGATTTTTCAAGTCTTCAGGACGCTCGCTATCAGCGAAGTTTCCGAAAAAACTCAAAGCTCAGAAAAAAGCTCTACAGTAAGCTGTCTAAAATGTTGGCCAATAGTGTGCCAGTTAAAGAGGCTTTAATTGACTTAAGAAATCGTCGATTGGAGCAATTTTCAGAAAATGACTTACAGGCTATGGCCATTTCTGATTGGGTGCAACGTATTGCCAGCGGTGACTCCTTTGCCAAGGCTCTCAATGGCTGGGTGCCAGCCGATGAGCAAAACATCATTTCTGGTGGTGAACAATCTGGACGTGTGTCTGAGACACTCATTAATCTAGTGGTTGTTCTTAACGCCAAAACTAAGCTGAAAACAACCATCGTCAAAACTGTCACCTACCCCTCCATTATTTTAAGCCTGAGTCTAATGGCGCTGGCGGCTTTTGGTGGTTACAACCTCCCTTATTATGAAGAAATGGTACCAGGTATTGTTTGGCATGGCATGGCTGAAAAAGTTTCGGTGGTTACAACTTTTTTTGCAAATTACATTCTATGGATTGCCGGGTTGTTAATTGCATTGGCAATTGGATTTTCATGGTCACTTAACCGTTGGGTAGATGGTTTAAGAGTTAAGCTTGATCATTTTGGCCCTTGGGCAATTTTCAGCATGCTTCAAGGTGTGAGCTGGTTGATTGCGTTTGCCTCTCTCATTCAAGCTGGCGTCACGGTTAAAGACGCACTAAAACAAACTTCAATTTATGCCAGTCCATGGCTCAAGACTCGTATTGATGCTATCTATCGTCGACTAGGTGACTACAACCTGGGAGAAGCCATGTCGAGCACTGGATATGATTTTCCCGATCGTGAAATTATCAATGACCTGACGACCTACTCAAAATTCAGCGGTTTTGATCAAGCTCTGAAATCATTGGCGGATGACTGGCTTGAGGAGAGCATCGAAACCGTTGGTAGAAAAGTTGCAAAGTTAAATATTTTTGGGATCTTTCTGGCTGCTATTGTCATTTTGTTCATCGCTCTTGGAGCGAATGCAATGAGTCAACAAATGCAAGAGCAATTGTCACAAGGTTTATAAGTTTTATCTAAAGGAGATTAATCATGGAAACCAAAAAAATAAAGCCATACATTAACGAGTCAATCAATCATAAAGATAGTCCCGTTGAACATACGAAAAACAAACAACATGGCTTTACACTTATCGAGTTTATGCTTGTGCTAGGACTAATTGGTATCTTGACTGCCGGTATTTATGGAGGTTTAGCAACCGTAAACAAGTCGATGAAAACCAATGCTTTAAAAAATGCTGTCGTACAGGTCAGCGGCATCATTTCTTCCGCCGGTAATGCCGCAGGAAACTATGGAACGACTTCATTTGATGAATACATTGTCCGAACCAAAAAAGTACCATCAGGCTTAACCGTCACCGGCACAAGCCCTAACCGAACCCTCACTCATGCGCTTGATGGCACCATGGAAACCATGGGGCGTGAAAGTCATTTTGTGATCACATTAAATAATATCCCGGGCGATATTTGCATGGATATGTTTACCGGCGCAACGTCTGAGCGTGTGAATGTTTCATCCTCCGACCCATCATCTGTTCCAGTTGATTCTGGTGGTTACACCAAGCCTTATTCAAAAACAGATGCGGTACTGGCGTGCTCTGAAAACACACCAAATCGTATGCACTTTATCTACTAATGCTGGGTTGAAATATGACGCTAGAAGAACTTGAATTTTCGGATTTGTATATCGGTGAAAACGATGCCTATATTCGTGGGCCATCGTTGACACCAAATCCGAAAAAAATTGACTTTGATATCGCAAAACCTTTGCGAAGCCTTTGCGATCAAGCGATAGAGTCAATGAAAACTAAGAGTACAGACTTTGCTATTCAACATGGAACCACAACTTACCGTGGTTCACTTCTGGATTCTATTAACGGTAGTTATTACGTTCTTCGTCGCCAGCCACCTACAGTTAAAAAGATATCTGAACTTATTAAGATTAAGCAGTATGTCGACAAGCTGCTTAATCCTGAGCTCAAAGGTCTAATACTCATTGTTGGTGAGTTCGGCAACGGTAAGTCCTGGACGGCGTCAGGTATCGTTGCTGAGCGTCTTGAACTACATGGTGGTGTGGCTGCTACCCTTGAAGATCCACCTGAACTTCCACTTCAAGGTAAACATGGTGATGGAATTTGTTTTCAAACTCATATTGAAAAAGATGGGTTTGCCCAGGCAATTCATTCAGCATCTAGGTGGGCTCCAGATATTCTTTACTTTTCCGAATTACGTGATGCTGACTCGGCTAATGAAGCGTTAAAAGCGTCACAAAACGGAAAGCTTTCAATTTGTACCATTCACGGCGGTTCACCCATATCGGGCATTGAGCGATTGTTTAACCTTGCAACTTCAAACAGCAATGGTTTAAACAATCAGGATGATATTGTCAGTCTTATTGCTAATGGTTTGGCCATCGTGCTGCATCAAAAATTAACTCGTGATGGAAATCGTGTTATACCAGAGATCACTTGGTTATCGGTCAATTCAGAGGCTACCGTTAAATCCCTAATTAAAGACAGAAAATGGAATCATCTGGAACAAGAAATAAACTCGCAACGTAATCGTTTGCTCATAAAGGCATAAATTATGTGGCCAATGGTTTTGCTATCCACACTCATATCTGTCGTTTCGATGATTATGCTTCATCATGAGGCTGAAATTCGTGACCTAAAAATTCTAACGCAAGATCAGGCGAGTATTCTGTCTTTTACGGCCTACAGAAAGTCGGTTATTGATTACAGCGTGGATCACCCTGGCTTTGTTGGTGAAGTTAGTGAAACAGATTTAAGCCCCTATTTTCCTTATGGCTACGCCTCTCCTGGTATATGGCGTAATGTGGTGACGCCAGAACGAGTTTATGTCTATACAAACTACCGGTTGAATGCCGAGATGCTTAACGAGCGTTTTTATCGATCCCTTTTGGTTGGTAAAAATCGTGGTGGTGAGCTGGTTTCACTAAGTGGTCACAATACATCTATCGTCCTACCCTCCAACATTCCGACTAATGCCATTGTTATAGCAGGATCCTAACTTATGAGTCAAAACAATAAACAGAAAGGCTTCACTTTAATTGAGATGCTTGTGGTGGTATTAATCATGGGTGTCGTATCTGTAACTCTCTTCGACTTTCAAAAAGCAGATATGGAAAAGCAACGCATAAGCATAGCCGCAGGACACTTGCAATCAGTGTCCAAAGCTGCAAATGCATACATCCGAGATAATTACTCAACGATTATGGGAATTGCAACCGATACCCAACCTGTCATTATCCGAGTATCTGATCTTGTCTCACAAAATTACCTGCAACCTGGTGTCTCAGCTGTCAATGCTTACCAACAGGCAACTTGCGCTCTGGTTCTACAGCCTTCAGCAGGTCAATTGACTGGTTTAGTCGTGACCCAAGGTGGTCAAGCCTTAGATGATGCTTCGTTATCAAATATGGTCTCACGTATTGGTGCAAGTGCTGGTGGTATCTATACCGATACTCCTGCGGTGATTATTGGTGCACGCGGTGGTTGGGCTATTGCTCATGCAAATTATGGCAATGACACGCACCTGAGTGAAGATTGTGCTGGTAATGCTCAACCTGTCACTATGGAAACTGGGCATGCTCACGTAGCTTTGTGGTTTGAAAATAACGATTTGACGGCTGGCTTTCTCTATAGGGAAGAAATACCTGGTCGGCCTGAGCTAAACCGCATGGCCACAAATTTAGATATGGCCGGTAATGAGTTAACTGGCGCATCAAAAGTTGAAGCAACAGACTCATTTGATATGAACGGAACTAGCGTTATTGATAGTTCGCGCAACTTAGTGAATATTGACTCAATTTTTGCGTCAGGGAATGTTGAAGTAACAGGCAAACTTGAAGCCAATACAATTAAGCCTACTTTGGTTGTATCCGCTGGAAGTGCATGTAGTGAAAACTCAGCAATAGCAACGGATGCAAGTGGGCAGCTACTTTCTTGCCAATCCGGTAGCTGGAGTGCGGT
>JACUUF010000153.1 GCA_014859465.1 Methyloprofundus sp. | reverse complement strand
TATAACTGTAACAACTAGATATTAAAGGGATTTTCTTATCCCGAACTCAGGTTAATTATGCAGGTTTTTTCTGGGTCAGCGACCGCGCGGGTTGTTTAATTGAGTTTGGACAATGTAAACAAATTTTTGAACAACCGGCGCATGAATTAACGGCGGCGTATGTGAATGGTAGCCGTGGTTAATTACCGGTTTTTTCCTAGGCAAAGATATGTCCAACATGTGTCTTATTGCGCTTTTTGGTCTAAATGCTGAAGCGCTGTGCCTTGCCAATAAATACATTTCATGCTGGCTCTCCAGTGAATAACAAATAACAAATCAATACTGATCATTAAATACCTTAATTCAGCACGCATTGCTAAGTCGTTGCAGAAGCTTATCCTTTAATTTGTTAAAACACCCGTGCAGCTAGAACCCTGCCCCGCTGTGCAACCATAGCAATGATCCGCCACGGTAATCGGCAAGCCTTCAGGCATATCATCAAGCAATTGCTTTAAATGCGTTACCTTTCCCGTTAATGGCATGTCTAACATTTGATTAAAATCACAATCATAAACATAGCCTTGCCAATCGACACTGAGCAAAGTTTTACACATCACTTGCTCAAGGTTTTTGGCTTGATAGGATTGTTTCAATAAATTGACATACTCATCGAACTGACCTTTTGCATATAAAACTGCGCCAAAGCGCTGAATTGGCATATTGGTGATAGTAAATAGTTGGTTAAATTCCAAGTTGAAATGTTCACGCAGAAATTGTCGATAAGACGCTTCGAGCTTTGCTTGAGGTGCCGGCAATGCCATGCCTTGCGGATTAAAGACCAAATTTAAAGTTAAGTCGCTGTCTTTTTGAGCATAACCCAGCGCATTCAATTTTTGTAGCGCGTCAATAGAGGCGGCAAACACCCCTTTGCCCCGCTGAGCATCGACATTGTCTTCCATATAACAAGGTAATGAAGCAATCACTTCCACTTGCTGCTGCGCTAAAAATTCAGCCGTCCCCTGATAACCTGGCTCGACTAAAATGGTTGGATTACAACGATCCATTACATGCAAGCCTTGTTTTCTAGCGGCTTGCACTAACCAACGAAAATCAGGATTCATTTCGGGTGAACCACCGGTTAAATCGAGGTATTTAATCGAGTGTTTTGCTGCAAATTGCAAAGCCGTTTGCATAGTTTCACGGCTCATTAATTCGGTTCGTGTCGGCCCTGCATTCACATGACAATGAGTACAGCTCAAATTACACAAATAGCCTAAGTTCATTTGTAAAGTCTGTAAACGGCTACGGCGAATGTGTGGAAAGTCGCTATTAAGTAATAAAGGTTTTACATCGCGCATTTTTATTTATCGTTTAATAGTTAAGTGATGTGCTGGCAAGACATCAAGAAATCGGATCAGCTCATATTGTTCAGGCACTGGATCGGCCAAATTTAATAACGCATCACGTAAAGGTAATAAATCAGCGACTTCATCAACATCACGTAAAGGCGCTAATATTTTCACCTCGCCTAAAGACTCAATACCTTGCAAAAATTTAGCACCGGTATCGGGCTGGCTATATATCACCTCTGTCCATACAGGACGCGGTACAGGGCAATTGCCACCGAACAGCCAAAAACCGCCATCGGCACTGGGCGCAAAAGCCAAACGCGCTTGCTCTTCATGCGGCAACCAAGCGGCGGCTTCGAGCAAGTCTGCCGTTGTCATTTGCGGAATATCTGCGCCGACCAGCATAACAAAATCATGTTGACTTAACAGCGTTTGGTAAATATGCGCCATCCGCTCACCTAAGCCACCTTCACCTTGCCATAAACAAGGTAAATCTTCCCAATAACTGTGCGTTAATGCAGGCGCTTCAGCCACCGCATAATACGCCTCAATATTAACTTGCTGGCTCAATGCTTGAGCTACTGAAGCAACCGATCGAGAGGCTGCAAGATGAAATGCTTGCGCATTTTCCTGACCCATTGTTGCCGCCAAGCGTGTTTTTACCGGCGATAAGCCAGGCGTTTTTACAAAGATAGCGATAGCGCCACTCATAAAGAAACCACCAAGCGACGTTTTGCCTGTTGAGTTAATCGCCAAGTTAGCCAAACATGGCGCAGGGTTGTGGTAAGCCAGCCTTGCTGTTGATAACGCCTGGCACTGCTTATTAACGCCACGGGCAATGCCTGCAATGGAATCCCCTTAGCCTTTACGCGCACCACAAAATCCAAATCTTCGCCCACAATGACCGTTTCATCAAACCCTTTCAAGGACTCTAAAAGCGATTTATGCAGAATAAAACCCTGATCACCAAAAGGCAGCCCAAAATAGCGCGAACGCATATTAGCGGCCCAAGCATTTAACTGCGTTTGACCTGGCCCATCATTGGCAAATTTCAATTTAAAATAGCCTAAATTGACTTCATTACTTTGCATATACGACGCTAATACCTCAGGCACACCTGCCGTAATTCGTGTGTCGGCATGTAAAAACCAGACCACCGGCCTAGAAACTTGAGCAGCACCGGCATTAAGCTGTTTAGCGCGTCCTTGTGGCGCATCAAGCCAAGTAACCTGATCAGGAAAATTAAAATTTTCAGGGGGTGGCTGGCAAGCGGCTAAGATAATCTCAATATTTGCCCCCAATACCGTTAAGTCCTTTAGCAGCGGATGCCAAGCAGAGTCATTAGGACCTATCGGAATAACGACACTGAGTTTATCAAATACCGGGATCATCTTTAACAACACGCAGAACCAGACTCAAGCGATAAACTGGTATTAGGGGGAGAGCAATCAAACAAACCAAAATGAGTCGATTTATCGCCCAAAAAGTCAAAATGCTCGGCATAACGACTTAAAGCCAGCATGTCATAACTATTGCCGCACACACGTAGTGGCTTGCCTTTTTCAAAATGGTGATGGTCATCGAGATCAAAGGCATGTGGGTGTTCTGCTATTGTGCCTTTATACACAGCGAGCTGACCAAAGTCTTCACAGCGATCTTCTAGTGGCATTTTAAAAGCACGAATAGTCACTGAACGGAATTTAACCATACCGATTTTAGCTTCGATTTCAGGATCCTCTAGTGCAATCGGGCTTTGTTTAACAGTACGTACATCAGGACAACCCAATTCTTGCATGACACGGCGAAAATCTTCCCAATATAAAGCACCGCCTAAACATTCGCCTAATAATACTGGCTCAACTTTAAGCGCTTCGGGGATACGTCGATCTGAATAAACATCAGAAAAATAGATCTCTCCCCCTGGCTTTAATACGCGCAATATTTCTGATAACACTTGCTTCTTGTCGGCTGATAAGTTGATGACACAGTTTGAAACCACTAGATCAATCGAATTATCAGCAATCCCCGCCGAGGCTAAATCTTCCATATAACCCTGTTTAAATTCGACATTAGAGCTTGCGTAGCCATAACGCTCGGCATGCCAATTACAATGCTCTTTAGCAACCGCTAGCTGTTCCTCAGTCATATCAATACCAATAACATGCCCCGATTCACCGACTAAACGCGATAATAAATAACAATCACGGCCAGTACCACAGCCCAAATCTAAAACGGTAGCCCCTTTTAATGCCGGTGGCAATGGTGTGCCACAGCCGTAATAACGCGCAACCACTTCAGGATGCACGTCAGATAATAAGGGACGTAAATGCAATGGCACAGCGTCTAAAGTGCAGCAAGCACTGGTTTTTAAGTCTTGGCTGGATTTAAGTACCTGCCCATAATAGTTTTGCACTGATGCACTAATGCTAGTGTCGCTCATGTAAGCTCCGAAAAAAGTAACGCAATCTATCGAATCAATTAACCGCGTGTTTATATTAAAAATTATTTGATAAGTCGTAAAGCTATGCTCATCCTTACAGGCTCGTGAAAATAATTATTTTGCAGGCACAAGTGATAAGGTCCTGCGATTACCAGAAAAATATCACCTAATGCTGCCATAATAGGCACCAAGCGCTGAACCACCGCTGCTTGGTTAGCAGACAGACCTCTCAGTGCAAAATACCACAAAGTATATCCAACGCCAGATGCAATGCCACCCAATAATGCGGCCAATACACTAGCTTTTATTGCACAATGCGCCTGCTGCGCGATCATTATAGAAAAAATCCACACAAAAGGCAGTGCTCTAAAGAAATTGCCCCAGCCTCTCTTATTGGGCTGCTTAAACCACGACCTTTCAGCGTATAAACGCCCCAAGTAATACTTGCCTAACCGATCAATAAGAATCCATTAACCGAGAGCATATTTATCTCTGGCAGCAGTAAATGATAATTAATCAATCTTCCTTGCTGGTTTAAACCTCGGCCTTTAGGCCGAAAGCAGCGCCCCGCAACAAGCGCAGCGATGTTGTTTTATCGGGCGCGGATTGGACAGGGGATGCAGACTCCTTCCCAATCATTGGCCTCATCCCAACGGGATGTTTCCTTATTGCTTACTCCAAATCCTGTGCCAGAATAATCTCCACTCGTCTATTTTTCGCACGATTTTCAGGGCTATCATTCAATACTATAGGCTGCGTATCTGCATGGCCTTCTACCTCAATTCGTGCAGGATCTATAGTTTTATCTACCAATAAATGATGCGCTACAGTGACCGCGCGTGAGGCAGATAACTCCCAATTTGAGCGGTAAAAATCGCTCATCATGGGAATATCATCGGTATGCCCACCAACCATAATTTTTCCTTGCAAGGCTTTAATCGATGCGCTTATTTTTGTCATTACTGGCGTAAAGCCCTGTTGCAATTCAGCGCTACCTGATGAAAACGACCCTGATTCATTAATGCGTATGATAATGTTCAAATCCTTACTTTCGACAGAGACTGATCCCGCATTAATCTCTTCAGACAGCACAGCGCTAATATGACTCATAGCCGCTGCAATTTCATCTTTTTTGGCATCAACAATCATTGCCTTCAGTTCGCTTACTTTAAGTTTTAAAGCCTGCACCCTCTCCCCTCTATCCTTCGGTAGTTCCAGCGTTAAAGTGGTTGGTTGCGCAGTACTTTGTTTTACCTCCTCTAATAGGGTGGGTTCAGTCATAGCGGGGGAAAAGTGCTGAGCAATCACACTTACTCCCATTGGAATATCAAAAGCGACCACTTCTTTTTGTACGCCAAATGCGTTTTGTACTGATTCAGCCATTTTTTTAAAGCGCTGCGCATCCATGGTTGAGAATGATAGCAATAAAACAAAAAAAGCCATCAGCAACGTTGCCATATCAGCAAATGTCGCCATCCACATAGGCGCTCCGACCGGAGGACACTTTTTTTCTGCCATTTAGATGCTCGATTTTACTTGCGTAAAGGTGCGTAGGATAAAGCTGTTAGTCGGTCGATTGTTCGGCAACTTACAAATAACTCAGGGGGAAAATGGAGTAACCAGACGCGTTACTCCCTTCTGTTATTATTTATTAAAAGACAACAAGCGATCTTCATCACGTAATAAATAAAGCATTAAACACCCAGCCAGCATAGGCCAAGCGGCAAAAAACAATAAATGAGATCCTTCAAAAGGTGATAGGTATTGTTGGTATGAAGAGATTGTCGATACTGCATGAAAAATCAATACGGCAGCCGTACAAAAACGCTTATAAAAGCCTATCAAAAATCCCACTAATATCACCAGCTCTAGCAAAGCAATGATAGCCATAATAGAGCTTTCCAGCCCTGCTATAAACTAGAATTTCTCGAATATTTTAGCGGAATGGCTGGGGTTAATTAGTTTATCCAAAGTCCACATCAGCATGACGATGAAAACACTCAGTCGCATGAACCACAACGATACGCTCAAATTTGCAGGACGATGCATTTGCTAGGCCTGTTCTGCCAAGGCATTTAACAAAGCCACATAAATTTGATGACAAAATTCGCGTGCATCTTCAGTCGTTGACTCCCATGCCGAACCCCACTCAACAAAAGTATCTCCACTTAAAGTAACTGGTTTTAACTGAATTTGGCCAATATAGTTTTTCACTTCATCGGCTGACACAGGCGACGGTCCGTCATCAATCGAATAACGCACGCGGTACTCGTCATTATTACATTCCAGTAAGGTCTCATGAAAAACGCCATTAAGCACACGTTTTGCACCCACCTCGGTTGCACTCAGCTCACCTACAGCATCACACTGGGTAATGACTTGGCTTGCCCATGACATATCATGAAAATGCTTGACGGTCTCCCATACTTTTTCTATCGGGGCGTGAACGATGATCGACTGGTAACACTGTGGCATGGTTATCTCCTGAAATAAATAAAACAAACGGTAAATAAAAGATCAATACGAAAACAAAGCATAGCCTTTATTGAATGATTATTCAATAATAATGCAACTTGATAGGATTAGCTCTTAATCACGACTGATTTCTTTTATCGCCTTACAAATATATTCACAAACTCACGCCATGGATCATTTAACGCTTATTATTATTGCCCTGATCTTTATGGGCTTTGGTTTATTATCAGGAAAAATTGAAGGTTCGCTATTAACCCCTCCCCTGCTATTTTCAGGGCTAGGCTTACTGTTCAGTCAAAACAATTTAGCCTTAGTCGATCTACATATCGACCCAGAAGCTATTTACACTATTACCTTATTGACTATCAGCCTAAGCATCATTGCTCATGGCATTAGCGCGGTGCCTTTTGCGCGTTTTTATGGTAAAAAAATAGCCGCAATGGGAAAATGTGCAAAAATCGTTCCCGTACAAGAGATTCCTACCAAAACAGGCAAACGACTTAACAAGCTCACAAAAAAACACTAACTCTATTATTCAGTTTATGGCCAGACCCACTGCATTTGATCGTCCCTACGTATTACAACAAGCCATTCAACTATTCTGGTTACACGGCTATAGCAATACCTCGATCAAAAATTTGGTCGAGGCAACCGGCCTGCAACCTGGCAGTATTTACGCCGCTTTTGGCGATAAGCGCGGGTTATTTTTAGCCGCGCTCGATGTCTATTTTGAAGCCATGCAGCGCGATCTCTTTGCTGCATTGCATAACAATAAGCCACCGCTCGAACGACTTAACGATTTTTTTAAGCAACTGATTCAAGAATCGCACGCTGACCCCGAACGTAAAGGTTGCTTACTGATTAATACTTTATCTGAAATCCCCGTACATGATGTAGAAATCAATACGCGCTTACAGACCATGTTCAATCAAGTTGAACAAGAGCTAAAGCAACTGTTAATCGAAGCAAAGCATGCAGACCAATTAAATCCAGATCAAGACCCAGAAACACTGGCAAAATTCTTAGTCTCGGGGATTTTCGGACTGCGTGTTTTCAATAAAACTCAGCCAGATGCAAAAATCCTTAAAGCCATTGTTAAGCACTTGCTAGCATCAGTTCAGCTAAGTTAAGCTTACTTCGCTTGCATAAGGTCGTGCTCTGCTATCTTCCAGAAGTTTCCGCGCTTATATTGCAAAGGTCGATCCTAGTCTTCTGGTTTAGCTTTAGTATCAAAGCACCAATAAGATCAGCACTTACCGCAAAACCGTTCGGAAAATAAGCAAAACCAAAGCCTTTTACTTCTCAGACTATTTTCTCAGCACGTTGACCAAGATCCTTAGGTTTCATACCCCCAAACCGAACACCACTCATTAATGTTTCAGAAATTTCTAAAGCTTGATCTCCTTGTCCGTTATAAATAGTGATTTGACCCACAGCAGGCGCAACTTTCTATGACCAATTCACATACCTTGGGCATAAAGCCAGAGAATTTTATCATCCATGGAGGTAAAACGGGATTGGTGCTTTTTGACGAGTTTAGGCTCAAAGGAACCATCGCGGTCGCGAGGCGCATCAAGTTCAAACTCGCCATCTTCGGTTGTTATGCGTTTACTGCTCGTGCCATTACGGCTGTTTAACGAGGCAGATGTATGATGTTTCGCATAGCCTAAATGCTCATCCATCTCCGCGTTTAATGCCGCTTCACGTGCGAAAGCTTCTAATTCTTTTTTGTTCATTTGCATTGCCTATC
>JACUUF010000152.1 GCA_014859465.1 Methyloprofundus sp. | reverse complement strand
TCGAATTTGGACTCAATATTTACACATGATTACAGATTTAACCCACTACCCAATTAGTTTTGATTGTATGTTGCTGATTTTTTGCATACCTTTGTTGGCTTACTGTATTGAAAGCAGTTAATAATTGATTGGCCTTAGAGGGATGTAAGTTAAAAATAATATTATGGAGAAAGCTATGTTGGCTCATTCTGTTGAATTGCAAATAACTGAAAATGAATATCTCGATGCTGAACAAGATGCACAGGTACGGCATGAGCTAATTGATGGCTCTGTTTATGCGATGACTGGGGCGAGTGATAAGCATAATAAAGTCGCTGGTAATATGTTTGCGGAGCTTAGGAATGATTTAAAATTTAAGAGTGCGCCTTGTACTGCCTACATTAATGATATGAAAGTCAAAGCGCAAAATAATTTTTATTATCCTGACGTGATGGTAGTTTGTGATAATAATGATAAGGAAAGTGAATTCTACAAAACCAAGCCGACTATTGTTATCGAAGTGCTTTCGCCCTCTACGCGGCGTATTGATAAAACCATCAAAAGATTGGCTTATCAATCTTTATCTACCTTGCAGGAATATGTCCTTATTGAACAAGATAAAGCGGAAATAGAAGTTTTTACGCGTAGCAGTGGCTGGCAGGCTGAATATTATTATCTTGGCGATAGCATTACTTTTGTATCAATTGGAGTGACTGTGCAAGTGGAAGATATTTATTATCAAGTCAATAATGATGATGTTTTGGCTTATAGAGCCAGCAGTTGATAAAACAACATAACAACTACAGGAGTTAATAGTCGGTGCAGACTGGAGAAATCTAATTAACAAAGACATCTATATATTAATCCAGAAAATTAAACAGTTTGGCGCGCCACTTCTTTTTTAAAAATAAACAAGCACCTTGCTGTGCTAGCATTCGCATATTCTGACTATAAAGACCAGGTAGGTCGATAGCCGTGATTATATTTTGTTGACTCTTTAAGTTCCCGCATATCATGACACCAAACTTTTTTCTCTACGATACCGATCAATTAAATGCGCTTGCTAGTCCAGAAATAGTCAAGCGAGGACTCGCTTATTTTACTGAAAAGCGTGTTTTTGCGCTTGATGCGCAAGAGGAGTTTTTAACTGCACAGGTTGAAGGTTCTTTAAAAGATCATCCCTATTGGGTGGAGTTATCGCAAGATAATCAGGGTGAATTGCATGCTGAATGTGATTGCGCGTCTGAAGATAAAATTTGTAAGCATGTCATCGCGGCCTTATATAGTTATGCTGAACTTTGTATAGATAAAGAGCAAGCAAATTATGGTGGCGCGATTAATGAAGCGATTAAAAAACGCGTTAAAAAAGGGCGTAATGAAGTCAATGTTAAATTACTCAGTGGTAATTTAGCCTTTGGTGTTTGGTCGGCTGAGTCGTTAATCTCCAGTACCTTTAGAAAAACCAGCTATCAAGTGTCAATTCGCTCACTGGATCAACGCAAGAATTTTTGTACTTGCCCAGATTTAGCATCTAATCGCTTAGGCACTTGCAAGCATATTGAAGCAGTTTTACATCACGCTAAAAAACAAAAAGGCTACAAGGAATTAGTAGCCCAAGGCGCGCCGGTTTCCTTTGTGTACCTTTCCTGGGAGTCTGCGACTGAAGGCGTGATTCGCTTGCATAAAGCGCAATCACTTAACGTGGAGTTGGTGGCTGAATTAGCAGAATTCTTTGATCTGGATCAGTGTTTTAAAGGTCGATTGCCAGAAGACTTTCAATATTTTGCCGAAAAATTTAGTGTGCATCCCGATTTAATTATCGGGGAAGATGCGCTACGTTTTGTCCAGCAGTGTGCTGATGATGTACTACAGCAACTGCGAGGGCAAGAAATAACACGGCAAATTAAACAGGTAAATGGCATTTTGCCAGATATTAAAGTGCGTTTATTTCCTTATCAAACCGAAGGTGTCGCTTTTTTGGCGGCGCGTGGTCGAGCATTATTGGCTGATGATATGGGTTTGGGGAAAACCCTGCAAGCCATTGCCGCTACAGTTTGGATGGCGGAACATGCGGGGGTTAAAAAAGTATTAGTGGTCTGTCCGGCCTCATTAAAGCAGCAATGGGCACGAGAAATAGAGAAATTTACCACACAAACAGTGCAAGTGATTCAAGGCAGTGTTGAAGGTCGGCAGGTCCAATATCGTGCCGATGCTTTGTTTTTTGTGGTTAATTATGAGTTAGTCTTACGTGATTTAAGTGTTATTGGTGAAACCTTAAAACCAGATTTGTTAATTTTAGATGAAGCGCAAAAAATTAAAAACTGGCGCACCAAAATTGCCGCAACAATTAAATTAATTTCCACACGCTACGTGTTTGTCTTGACCGGAACGCCACTGGAAAATCGCATAGAGGATTTATATAGCTTAATGCAAGTGGTTGACCCTCGCGTACTCGGACCTTTGTGGCGTTGTTTGTTGGATTTTCATATCACCGATGAGCGGGGTAAAGTCATTGGTTATCGTAATTTGTCAGAATTACGCCAGCGGATTAGTTCGGTAATGCTCAGACGTAATCGTAGTTTGGTTAGCGATCAATTGCCAGATCGCACTGAAGTGCGTTTGGATATTCCAATGACCAGAGTGCAGCAGGATCTACATGGTGCAGCGATGTCAGCGGCGGGATTAATCGCCAAAATAGCGAAACGCAGGCCATTAACGCCGGGTGAATCCAATCGACTCATGTCTGCTTTACAGCAAGCGCGTATGGCTTGTAATGCCGCTGGTTTAGTGGACAAAGTGACAGAGGGTTCACCTAAGTTAGATGAGGTAAAACGTTTATTAGAAGAATTATGTCTGCAAAGTAATCGTAAAGTCGTGGTATTTTCCCAGTGGACACTGATGACGGAAATGGTTGAGTCTTTGGTGCGCTCGTTAGGCTTAGGTTGTGTGCGCTTACATGGTGGCGTGGCTACCAGTCAGCGTGGCAAATTAATGGAAAAATTTCAACACGATGATGCGATACAAGTGTTTATTTCCACTGATGCCGGTGGCGTCGGTTTAAATTTACAAGCAGGCTCCGCGCTGATTAATCTGGATATGCCTTGGAATCCAGGCGTATTGGAACAGCGCATCGGA
The DNA here is from genome assembly GCA_014859465.1 of Methyloprofundus sp. Taxonomy (GTDB): domain Bacteria; phylum Pseudomonadota; class Gammaproteobacteria; order Methylococcales; family Methylomonadaceae; genus Methyloprofundus. The sequence goes on along the minus strand of JACUUF010000152.1, from coordinate 4,976 downwards.
CGTATTCACCGTTTAGGCCAAAAAGAGAAAATACAAATTTTTCTGTTATTAGCCGCAGATTCCTATGAACAGCAGGTTGCCAGTTTGGTTAGAGGCAAGCGCGATTTATTTGATAATGTTATTAATCCCGAAGGGGAGGAGGATGTGGTCGGTATTTCTAAGAAAATGCTGCACAGTATTATTGAAGAATTAGGTGTTGTTGATGCTGATACCGGTGAAATAACCATAGCGGAGCTAAAGTCAGCCGAGATTCAAGTTGACGATGTCGTTACTGATGAAAAAATAGAACACACAAAGGCGTTAAATCCTGAGCAGCTCGATGATGAAACGCCGATCAAACAATTAATCAGTAAAGTTCAGGCTACGTTTAAGGAGCGTATCGAGCGTATCATCGGCGCGGGCGGTGGTTTAGTGGTTATTGTGCTGCAATCTGAGTCGGATGACGAGCATCAAGCGCAGACATTATCGAGTGATGAGTTGCCAGTGGTAGTTTTAGATGTGCAAACTTTTGCTGCTTTACAGCGTTTAGGCACGGCCTCTCCTTTTGTTAAGGCAACCGCCTTTTATCAGCGCGAAGAATCTGCAGTAGAAAAAAATCCATTACTTAACATAGCCAAAGAAAAACTACGCTCAGCAGAGCTATTGGTCAATCAACAGTGTTACGCTGGCGTTATGGATATTTTAGTAGCCACCTTATTAGCCATTGCCACGGTTGCTAGCGATCAAAAACAAATTCCTACGCTCGAAAAAGCAACTATCTGGCTATACAGTGAAGTTCTACCGAAGCAGGCAATGAGCGCTGAACATATTGCTGAGATTGTTAAAGTCATTGCCTTAAGTCAAAACACTGATGTGCCGGAAGCTTTAGTGCAACAGGCATTATTGGCTACCCAAGTCATTGTTGCTCAGTATGATCAGGCTTTATGAGCATGATGTGGTGTTTATTTGTATATTACTAAGTATGCCAGGTTATACAGTCTGTCTATAATGTGGCCATCATCAATATGGGTTATTAAATTATGACGCCTGAAACAAAGTTGCAAAATTTACCTATCGGTATCAATACCTTGTCCTCTATTCGTGAAAATGACATGGTCTATGTGGACAAGACACCGTTAATTTGGGAAATGGTGCAACAGCCCGCGCGATTTTTTCTCTCACGGCCGCGACGTTTTGGTAAAAGTTTGTTGGTTGATACCTTAAAGGAGTTATTTGAAGGTAATCGAGCTTTATTTTCAGGTTTGTATATTGAAGATAAGTGGAATTGGTCGAAAACCTACCCAGTGATTAAGTTTGATTTTGCCGACGGAGTTATTGACTCTCGAACCATACTAGATATACGCATTCGCAAATTATTAACAGAAAACCAACAGCGATTAGGCGTTGTTGCGAGTGCAGTTGATAATGATATTCCAGGTTTTTTTCGAGATGTTATCGTACAAGCCCGTGAAAAATACGGTCAAAAAGTCGTAGTCTTAGTCGATGAATACGACAAACCGATTCTCGATAATATTGACACTCCTGAGCGCGCAGCGGAAGTAAGAGAAGGCTTAAAAAATCTTTATTCAGTGCTTAAAGGACAAGATGCGCATTTGCAATTTATTTTTATGACCGGTGTCACTAAATTCTCAAAAGTGAGTTTATTTAGTGGTTTAAATCAGTTAAAAGATATTACCCTTGATGAGCGTTATGCCAGTATTTGTGGTTATACACAAACGGATTTGGAAACATCATTTGCTCAACACTTAAAAGACGTAAACTGGCAGCAATTAAAAGACTGGTACAACGGTTATCAGTTTTTAGGGGAACCCGTCTACAATCCCTACGATATTTTGTTGTTTATCAGTGGCAATTATCGCTACCGAAACTACTGGTTTGAAACCGGCAACCCCAGTTTTTTGATTAAGCTGTTCCAGCAAAAAGCCTATTTTTTACCGGCTTTAGAGCAACTGGAAGTTTCCGAAGAAATTTTGGATTCGTTTGATATAGAACGTATTAATCCAGTAACTTTACTGTTTCAATCAGGTTACCTCACGATTAAAAAAGTCTACACTGATGTTATGGGAGAGCTCGCATTTGTCTTGGCAGTGCCTAATCATGAAGTCAAAATGGCGCTTAATAACCAGCTGATAGATGGTTATTGTCAAATCGATACAGAAAAAAAAGCCTTACGTACTGAATTGTATGAACTGTTGCATCAAGGTGCTATTGATCAACTAAAGCCGATGCTGCAACGTCTATTTGCCGGAATCCCTTGGCGTAACTTTACCAATAACGACTTGCCTAATTCCGAAGGCTACTACGCCAGTGTCTTGTATGCTTTTTTTGCCAGTCTTAATGCCACGGTTATCCCCGAAGATATTACTAATCGCGGGCAAGCCGATATGACAGTGATGTTAGGTGATTTTATCTATGTTATGGAGATAAAATTGGATAAAAGTGCGGATTATCAAGCGCAAATACCCAATTCTGCCTTACAGCAAGTCCAAGACAAAGCTTACGCACAAAAATACGTGAATCAAGATAAAAAAGTGTTTGAGGTGGGTTTGATATTCAACCAAGTGCAGCGTAATTTAGTGCAACTTGACTGGCTGAGTGCTTGCCAGAAATAGACAAAATAGTTTGGCTATGAACTTAAGGCCGGACAGGAAGCTTCAAAATATCAAGTAGGAGTGCAATAGCTTTAGCTTTAGCTATTGCTGGCTCGGAAATAGCAAAAGCGTGTTACTCACTCCTATTATTTGTTCCGCCTTAAAATGGAGGCTGAAAAACGATAGCAGAAAAACCGAATTAAGCTAGCAAAAGGTGGAAGAGTTTTTGTGAGTATGACTTGAATCAATGGATAGATGTTTGAAACGAGGTTAATTTGTAATCAAATGCAGCGATATTGCCAATAATAGGCCTTATGCCCGAATAATTTAGGCTCCATTTCAATATATTAAAATTAATCAGGCGGCAATCTTTAGTCGTATGCTGAGATAATTTGCTCAGAAAAGTACAAATACATGACTTTGTAATTAAAATTTTTATTTATATTGTTGATATATAGAAATAATTACTTTATGGAATGTATTGTGCTTATGTTGATGTAAAGAAGTGCGATGTCATCAAAGCTCTAAATAAGTTGACTTTTTCCTTGGAAAAAAACTTGTCGCAGCATGACAAGCAGCTTAACGAGAGATTTTCAAAGACACGCATATTTTAACAATAAGCATAGATGACTAGTAGAATTTACAGGAGATAAGCATGAGAATATCAACATCTTGGGCGCAACAGCTAAGTGTTAACGCCATGCTTAATCAACAAGCAAAAGTATCCAATACGCAAATGCAATTATCGACAGGGCTAAAGAGTTTAACTCCTGCAGATGATCCTATTGCGGCTAAAAAAGTGTTGGATTTTCAGCAGCATATTGATAAAACGACGCAGTATCAAGAGAATGTGGATGTTGCTAAATCGCGGAATGAGCTTGAGAGCTCAGTATTAATGAATAGTCGAGATGGTTTGTTACGCGCTCGTGACCTTGCCGTACAGGCATTGAATGAGGGGGTTTTGAAACAACAAGATAAAACCGCAATCGCCGAAGAAATAAAAAAAATTCAGTCGCACATGCTAGCTTTAGCAAACACTCAGGATGCGAACGGTGAATATATTTTTTCCGGTGCATTATCTAAAACGCCCCCTTTTGACCAATCCTATGTTTTTCAGGGAAGTCAAACGCAAAGAGAATTGCAAATTGGCCCAGAAAGGCGTATTGCCGATGGTGATTTGGGTTATACCGTATTTGAAAATATCCCTACAGCCTCAGCTGCACCACCTGCCACAAGAAATATTTTTGATACATTAGGTGATTTTGTTAAAGCATTGGAAGGAACGGTAACGCCTTATCATGGAACGATTAACGAGGCTTTAGCTGATATTGATCACACATTAGAAAAAGTAGGTGATGCTGAGGCAAGAGTCGGTGCTAGATTAAGGGCATTGGATGACCAGGCTAATCAGAATGAGAGTTATCTTGTTTCTATGCAAACTACTTTATCTGAAGTAAAAGATTTGGATTATGCTGAAGCTATTAGTCGATTTGAATTAGATCGTGCTGTCTTGCAGGCATCTCAGCAGTCGTTTTCAAAAGTACAAAATTTATCATTATTTAATTATTTATAAAAATGGGATGAATTTTATATTTGTGCTGCACAAATTATTTGCTCAGCGTTTACAATGTTATTTTTATTGGTTTGGCGTACGTAATGGAATGATCAAATGAATTTTCTTGATGTAAAAACAGATTTTGCTTTTAAAAAAGTATTCGGCAGTGCCGACTCTAAAGATATATTGCTGAGCTTTCTAAATGCGGTTATTGACTTTCCGCAGCAGCAAAAAATCAAAGACCTTACGATTGTCGATCCCTACAGTATTCCAATGCTCAAAGGTATGAAAGATACCTATGTTGATGTCAAGGCCGTATTAGATAATGACACGCAAGTCATCATTGAGATGCAGGTGTTGAATCACGAAGGCCTAGAAAAGCGAATTTTATACAATGCCGCAAAAAACTATTCGATACAGTTAAAAAAGGGCGATGCTTACGAGCTGTTAAACCCGGTCATTGCCCTGACCATTACTGATTTTCTATTTTTTCCTAATAATGAACACTTAATTAGTAATTTTAAGCTGATTGAAAAAAATAGATTTATCGAGTATGCCGATGATATAGAGCTGATCTTTATTGAATTGCCTCGCTTTAAGAAAAGCGAGCAAGAGTTACAGACCTTACAAGATAAATGGTTATACTTCATTAAAAATGCTGGAAGCCTTGAGTATATTCCTCATGATATTGATAAAGAAATACAGAAAGCGTTTGATATAGCCAATGAAGCTAATTTGGGTGAAGAAGAGCTAGAATTACAGCATAAAAAGAAAGATTGGATTTATATCCAAAAAAGCTCGATAGAGTTGGCGACTAAGCAAGGTTTGAA
>JACUUF010000151.1 GCA_014859465.1 Methyloprofundus sp. | reverse complement strand
TAACCAAAGCTTTGAAATCAGCCGAATCCGTGAACTGGCAAAGTTTTATCCTGAGCATTCCGAACTATTGCAAAGCCTAGTGTCACGATTTAAAGATTTGATTGTGCCCTTTAGAAAGCTAGGTTACTACCATCCCGACTTTAATGGCAGCTTCTCGATTAAATCTGTTTTGCCGGCGATGTTTCCAAATGATCCGGAATTAGACTATAAGAAGCTCGAAATACAAGATGGTGGAATGGCCATGAATACCTTTGCTAATCTTCATCGACTAAAAGATCCAACCCAGCGCGATCCTATACGTAAAGCCTTACTTGCCTACTGTTATTTAGATACATTGGCGATGGTGCGAATTTATCAGAAACTTAAAAACATTGGTTACTTATCTAATTAAGGTCACGCAAAGCGCTAAAAATAATATCCTTCATGGAGACGAGAGTGAGTAATAAGGAAGGAAATAACCTAGATAGTTATCTAGCAAGCATTATTGGTGAATTGGACTATGCATTTGAAAAGTTTCAAGCAATTGAAACATCAAATGATGATAAGTCGCTTGATCTAACCCGTGCTAATGAAAACCAAGTTAGCTTTATGGAACTAACCGCAGATCAGTTAGCTCAGAAGTATGCTGATCCAGGTCTTTATTTATTCGTTTCAACTGAACAGTCAAAAGCCAATAAGGCCATAGCGATAAACCTTGTAATAAAAAAATTATTATCAGATGTCGGTGTGACTGGTTACCTATGCAAAAGTGGCCATGCCAAGCATATGGTGAAAACAATGCTTTTAAATTTGACCCAGATTGATGCGGAGCGGTTTGAAATAGCTGAATTTGGGACGCAGGATTGGGGCGCTTTCAACAAGGGCATCACGTTTTTATCAAAAACTCAGCTGATTATGAAAGAGTTCAACACAATCGATGCGCAAGAATTAGAACATTTATTTAATGAAATAGCAGAACATACGAATCAAGAAACTACGAGTTCGGTCGACCATGATTTAGTGGTCATAGACGGTTTGGCAAGCTTACTTAAAGAGCCGAAGAAATTGAATGAAACATTGATCATGCTTAAAGCCGTGGCGAAGAAATTCAAAATAGCCATCATACTTACCGAAGTATTATCTGAACCTTATTTTGAAACCTACCCAAGTGTCAGAAAGCTCAAGCAATGGCCAGAATTTAAAGAGCATGTTGATTTGGTGACCTTGATAGATGGCGGTAATTTATGCCAGCCGAACTTTAGTGGCAAGGATGTTAGGTTGTTTGTTAACCATCCGTCTGAGATAGAAGAAAAGGCAATTTTTCCTTTTTTAGACACTCAACTTTATTCGATTTCGTATGCCGAGTTAAACCGTCAAGTCATCAATCACGCGATATAAGTCAAGATTATCTATAGAGTAAAAGACTAAACTATTAGTGCCAGATACAAAATTAAGAAATTTACTTCATAACGTCGATGAATAGGTGTGGCTTTAAAATTCATGCTGACCAGCTCTGCATGAAAGGGAGCCTGGACATCAATTGGTGCTCGTACGATTAACTGGTTTTTTGCAGGTTTGTGATTTGTAATAGTCTGAATCTTTTTTAGCCAACTGTTAAGTAGAGCATCATAAACCTCCGGGTTGTTATTTCGGATGCTCGGGTAAATAATCAGTGATATGGATGAAGCCGGCACGCCTATCAAATTATATAAACGAACAAAGTCTACCAACTCGTCTTCGCTTTTTAACCTCACTTGGTAACCACCTTTTTGATCTGCACCATTTAAAAAAAGTTCAAGCGCGGAACAAATTGCTTTCGTTGAAACTGTTTTGGTTTGAAGAGATTCAATCATTCTCTTAAGTTTGCTTTGGTGAGTTTTACCTCGCATTAACTTTGGGAAGGGCTGAAACCTAGGTTTATTTTTTGTTGTTTGAATGGCGCATAGGTGAGTGTGGTTGCGTATCACTAGGTCAAGAGAATCGGCCGGAACTCTCAGCGTATCCGTGATTTCTTCAGCACAGCGCCCTTGTTCTAACATTAACAGTATAAAAGGCAGCACTTTAAGAAGCGAGGTATCAACATGATTGCTCTTTCGTTTCAAACCATGAGTGTTTTCCTTGTGTTTGCGGCCTACTAGGGGTGGTTCAGGCTTAAATGAGATCTGCTTAACTTTTTGACGTAGTTCACTTTGCCCGCCGAGCCATCGATGAATTCTTATGACCAGCTCAAAATCTGATCCAGTTAAAAGTCTTTTGTTCAATTGGGAAGCACTTGAGGCGCTAATGCTTGGATCATATAGTTGGGATAACTGATGCTTTATGAGTTCAATATCTTGTTTTAAGTACCCCATATCGACTAGGTGTGTGAAGTGTATATAACTTTTGAATGACGTGTTGGGCGCTTTATGGCCGAGCAAATCTGACAGGATGAATAAGGTTGAGCGGGGTAACAGTGGATGTTCTTTGGGGGCATAATAGTGCAAAAACGATTTTCCCATTTCAGGTGAGTAGAACTTTTTTAGTTCAGCGAGCCGTTTTTTATGTAGGGGTGTAGCTTTTCGAGAGGGTTTTTGGGGAAAGCCTAGCCAAGGTGCTAGTTCAGGTTGTGCTGGCAGCATCATCTTTAGGAAGTTGAAGCTTGCAAAGCTGTGACGCAGGTTATGAAACACTAGACTTTGGTCTCCAGTTGCTTGTCGGACGGCTTGAATAACAGCTTCTGGAAGGTCTTTGGGGTCGGGTAATGTTGCGCCTTGATGACTTTTCATTCCAAATAAGTAAGGCGACTCTTGGAGGCGCTGGTATTTGAGCCAGTCGATCAACCATTTTAAAAAGAGCGGTGGAACCAGTTGACATAAAGCCAGTTTTCTTCGAGAGTCGGTGCTCTTAAGTTGGCGTACGCGGTGAGGGCGAACAAAAAGTTGCCAGTGTCCGTCTGTGCCATAGAGATTATCGGTCTTTAGCATGAGTGCTTCTTGTCGCCTTAGACCACAAAACTGGCCGAGCGTAAACAGGGCTAGGCTGGCGCGTTGATGAGGAGAGGGTGTTTCAGGATCGGGTACTAAGGTTTCAAATATTTTTATAGATTCAAAGGGTGAGACGACATTAGCGTTGACTTGGGCGTTAAAGTCAATGCCGCTGAGTTCATAAAGTGGCAGAGGCATTAGGTTATGGTTCTTCTCACAGAAGCGTACAAACGAAATTAGAAGCTTGCCTATAAGCTTGTCTTTAGATTCATCAATGGTCTGTTGCAGTAACTCTAACCAATCTTCTTCGTAGAGACTTTCAATATCAAGGTTATCAAAATTTGCCAACATTGAGCTTGAGACGGGGGATAAGTAACGCGTGATTGACGACCAAGAAAGCGACTGGTCTCCAGTAGTTTTTGGGGCACGTTCGACAAGGTGTTTTAGCCAGTTAATCAGCCACCATGCAAGAAGAGATAGACCTTTTGGTGGCTGTTCAATCATTTTGGTGATCAACGAAAGTGCCTCGGAGCGACTGCTTTCTTTTGCGGTTTTCAAAAGCGTTTTTATCGTGTTGTGCTGAAATTTAAGGTCTTTTGTATCCTTGATTTGAGAGAGGTGATCAACGCGACACGTCTTATTGTTAGCGCTTATTTTTATGGCATTTTCTTTTAGCTCGGATTCTTGGTTTTTAAGGGTTCGATTCACTCTCTTTTGCGTTAAGAGTCGATACTGCGTTTCTAAAAACAGGGGCGTTGACTCGAGTTTGCCCATGTTGTGCGCCAACAAAAAGGAAGGGGTATACATATAGGCCCCGCTCTGCGCAATTTCGATAATTTGATTAAGCTGTTTGGGTATTTTTTCAAACAAGTCAGGCTTTTCGATTTTTAACAGTGCCTGAAGGTGGGTGGGTTTTAAAGCTGAGTAGCGCATAAACTCGGTTTGCTTATGGCGCACTAGTAAAGCGTATGCGGCAAGGGTATGAGGGCTGAGGATACAGTGGCGGTCTAATTCAATCTCTAGCATAACCAATCCATCAGGTAGCGTTATGAGTTTGGGATTTGCGCGGAAGAGTGAATTAACAAACGCCGAGAGGGCTTTCTTTTTGAACAATTTGCTGTGAAAAATGGCGGATAAAACGAGTAGCCATGCCTGGTGCTGAGGGGGCATGTTATGAATGTCGGGTAGGTATGTGTTTAGAATGGCGTGAAAGTGGTTTATGTGGTGTAAGTTAAACAATTCTCGCTCTTTAATGAAAGGGGTAATGCGAGGCATCGCATGGGTTACCGTAGGAGAAGCAGAAGAGCGCCAATTAAGAGTGTCTTTTCCTATCAAGAAAGTTCTGGTAAGTAGGTTATTAAGCTTTGCTTGAGCAGTTGGCGGCAGTTTTTTGTCCTCAAGCTTTTTGTGCAAGGCATTGAGGTTAAGAGTTAGATCGACGGATGTAACCAGTGTCACTTCGCGATATTCTTGCGGGCGTGTTTTAAAAATAGCATCTAGAACGCGCTTTAAAAGCTCATGGTCCTCAGATTTTTTATCAACTCGTGCAGAAGAAAATAGCTTTGGATACCAGTATGCAATCGCTTTATCCAACTCTTCTTCGTAGTCAAATTGAAGCTCGAACTCTTCAGTCTGGACTGTCAACTCTTTTTCGGTCATTTGAAGGCCTTTGTAATATGCGAACGCACTGGCTCAAAACCAGTTGCAGTGAGAACTTCTTGAATTGGGGTTTCTAAAAAGGTCGGTAGGTTGCTTGGGCAAAATGCACTATTAGGGTGGTGGGCTTCCATGCCATAGACTTGGTGCCCCATGAACGCATCAACGATTTCGGTTGGGATTGCGACATTCACAAATTTGGTTCGAAGCAGGTGGCGTCCAGCATTGCTGGGTATGTGTAAATTCGTATGCTGATTAAGCATTTTTAGTAATTTCACGATAGAAAACTGCAAAACTTCATTGTTTTTAGTATCGATATCAAAAAACACGGGAAACTGTGTGGAGTCCGATTTAAAGCGGTTACGGTCTTTTTTATAATCCCACACGTATTCTGCATCGTATAAAACGTTTATCAGTTGCTGATAAATCGTTGGATGATTGTTTAGCACCCATTGGCTAAACGCTTCCAAGTGCTCCCTGTATAGAAGGATTTGTTGTTGGATGGTAGAAGAGAGATACACTAGGCGTGTGTGATACATGTCAGAGTCATCTTTATCTGAGATGGCCACAAAATCCCCAGTGGGCGAAACCAGGCGGATACTGGGTAAAACATCATGTACGCCGCGATAGCCGGAGCCCACGGTAAAAAGAAATAAACTGTAAGCGGCATACCAGCGGTGGTAGTTCAACCAGTCGCGATTCTCAAGAGTTCGTTCAAGTTGTTCTTTGATTACGAAAACCGTTGTTTGAAAGTGTTCAAATTTCGTTATTGCCGCGGAACCAATAAACTCATTTTGCGAAGTTGTAGGAGGCCATTGATGGAGTTTGTCAGCCTCTTCTTGGTAATGGGGCAAGCCGCTTTCTTTAATTAACTGTCCTAGCAAGGCGGTGTGTTTGGACCAAAATTGTTGGTATTTCTCAACCACGTCAGCAACGTTCAATCGGACATAATGAAGCGGAATCCGTGAGTGGGTAGTGGAAGAGCCGGTAAAGTAAGCACTATAAACCACATCGTAGTCTATTAGAGCCTGACGCGATAAAAATTGAGATACTAGGCTTGAATTGATTTCGATGCCCGAATACTTTTTGCGTATTTGCAGAAAGAACGTTTTGTAAAATTCTTCGAAGGTGTTCTCTACACCAAAGTAGCCGAGCCGATCTTTGAAGAAGGCGTTTTTATGATTTTTTACCCATAGTAAGTTTTGTTCATAGAGCGTTCGTTCTTTAATTGTCTCTTTAATCAATGTATGCAGCCACTGGTTGAGAGGAAGGTTAAATTCCGAGCGGCTCGTTTCAGAGGTATCAAACGTGTTTTTGTTCAGATTGATGTTCGCAAGGTTTGCAGGCATATGCCAAGCACTCAATAAGTGGTCGTTTCCAAGCGTCAGTGTATTGGTGAGCTGTATGCCATTTTCGTTAATGCTGAGTTTAATCGCCTCATCTAAAGAGAGCCCTCTAAATAACATGGACGCCAGAACGGCGGCATACATTTTGGCGTGTTCAAGCGAGCTTTCGGAAAGCTTTATTACCTCATAAATAAACGCATTTAATGTGAAGCTATCCATAACCCGAGTTTTACTCATGATCAGCTGGTTTTCCTTGGTAAGGGTTTGGGCGATCATAGTTGAGTTGAGCTTCTTTTTAAGGGGTATGACCTCGTTGGCAATGGGAGGTTGAGGACGATTCTCTGTTGGCTTGGTTTTAACAAGTGCGGTGCTTGAGACACTAATATTGATTTGGGTTTCAAAGTCCGATGGATCAATTGCTGCAAATGCTTTTTCCTTACCTCTAAGAAGGTTCACTAAGTTTTTATTCAAATAGCCCACGGTTTCGTAGTTGCCGAGAGTATCGCTTTGCTCATAGCTTGATAAAAAATTAAAGTTCATATGCGTGGCGACGAGGGGGAAGCGACCAACAATTCCGCCTTTGCCACGCTTGCTGTGATGGCTGGGAGGCGCTTTTGGTATATAGCTTCCAACAATGTATTGGTCGAGTTTAGAAAAATCTTGGTTGTTGATTTTTACATATTGGTTACGGTCTTGGCTGTATGTCTCCATAGCTTGAAAGAGTCTAATTAAAATCGGCGTTTCTTGTGAACCCACCAGTTGAAAACTTAATGAGCCAGAGCCTGGATTGATTAGGATTTTTCGGATACTCAGGCCATAGCTAGTGAGCTTGTCGGGGTAGCCAATTTGGTTGTAGGCGCACAGAGACAAAAATCCAATGGGCAGCAAGATGGCTTTGTTAAGGGTAGATGGTTCTCCATTTATTCTAATCCAGGTCACATAAATCGGATATTTGGTGCAGAGTCCTCGAATATCATCATCTGTTACAAGGTTTTGCGACCCGGTACTTAGGGAGCCAGACTCTATAAGTCTGTACGCTTTCTTCAGTAGGAGCTTCCATCTTTGTAGCCTGTCTCCGTTCCATCCTGTTTCTGCAATGAGATCTATCAGGATTAGTAGACTTTTGGTTGCAGGTAAAAAACCATGGGGTGTGGGAGGGAAATGAAAAAAGGTTGTGATTTCTCTTAGCGCTCTACCTTCATCAACGCTTAGCTGCAGTTCTTGGCAGAGATCTTGCCATGGCCGCGAGAAAGAGTTTCCCCATCTAGGAGACATTAAAGCATCAAAGTAGGGGTTAAGAATCATGCCTCGTGTCCCCAGCGATTTTAAGAATAGCGTTGATTTTCCCGTCAGATCGCTGGGTGAATTTTCTCATTGCCTTGTGGCTTCTTAGATAACTTAAGCTAGGGAGTGCATTGGCGAGCTCAAAAATCTGAGGTATTTGCTCGTCTGAGGGGCGCAATAGACGCGAGTTCACGACTTCTGTCGCGATTATGATCTCTTTGTATTTGTTTACTTGGCTCATAGGTAGAACCGTCACTGGGACTTTTATATTTGAAGCCTTTTCAGGTCCATGAATGTAGCTGAGGTACGCGTTGACATATGCCCAAGTGGTATGACCTAGCAAGCGATAGAACATTTGGGGTGACTTTGAGGATTTTGTTTTTTTCTTTTCGATCATGACGATGGGGTGGCTGACGAGCAACCAGTTCACCCAGTCACTATCAATGCCGATTCTTTTATGCCACCTTGCGAGTTCTATGGGGCTGATTGCATCTGTAAAAAAATTTAATCCAATATCGCACCATAGTGGATGAATTTTTTCAGTCTCACTTAGTTTTAGATCACTGTGGTATTGCTTACGTAAAAAAATCATTCCTGAAGTTTTTCATTTTTTTAATTCTAGAATATTAGCTTAGACTATACCATAAAGTAGTGGTCAAAAAACGAGACTTAAAATTTATAAATTTTGAGCCCAAAAATTTTCAAAACAAAATTTTTTTACAAAAATGTGTGATTAATTGTTGGTTTTATTAGTGTAACTAATGCTTTAAATGCAGGGTTTAAAAGGGTTTTTTAACAGTTGGTTGTTTTTGAAAATATCATATTGACATGGTAGGGGTCGGTGGTTCGAATCCACTCGGTTGTACCAATCAAATCA
>JACUUF010000150.1 GCA_014859465.1 Methyloprofundus sp. | reverse complement strand
TGCGATGATTATTCCAGAGCCCATCGTTGCCACGAAATGTCGAGATGCCCGACTCTGCAGAAATGCCAGAGCCGGTGAAGATGATTATTTTAGGGTCTTCCAACAACGTGGCACCTGCAATAGCTCATCGGCTCTGTAATTCCTTTGCCATTCGATCAACCTCGGACTCATCACTTGAACAACCTGAACATCCAGAAAGCGTCAGCATTGAAAAAAACATCAGAAAAAACAGCTTCTTAATCATTGGAGTTCCCTTTCCAGTCAGCTTTTTTTAGACTTCTTACACATTCGAGATTATCACAAATATCTTGGATACCCAAAGATGAACTAGACTGCCAGAACCTCCTACTATTTCTTTCAGCACTTGGGTCACTAAATTTTTTACTCATTGCTTCAACTAATAACTTTCTGTCAGCTAACTCCTGCTCAAGCTCATTTTGGGATGGGGAACGACCATATATTTCATAAAAATTCTTAAAAGCTTCATCAAATCTAACTAAGTTTTGAGAGTTTCTACTCCCAATATGCCACCAAGGTTGATTTACAATTTTATACTCATAAATCGGCTGTTCATGAGCTTGAACTCCAAAGTGCTGGAGAAGCCCTACATCCAACAGCTCCTTCTCTAAATCTTTTATCGCCTTTAGATTTTCAATATAAGTAGCATAATTTTCTTCTGCTTCAGCCTGTTTTGAAACAAACCAATTATTAAAGCCTTGAATATCTTCAAAATAAATACTGTAAGCAATTTTAAGAAAGTCAGGCAAATAACGGTCAAAAGACTGTTCATTGAATGCTCTAAACCTCAATAGATATAAATATCCATTTAAATCCATCATATAAGCGTCAATTTGGTTCTTTGAAGCACCTGTATCCAATGATTTAATTGAAAAAATCAATCTTGAAAGGCTATTGTTATGAAACTTTACTGAATCTACAAGAATTGCGCTTTTCTTAAGGCTGTCGCGCAACTGATCGACAGCATCTCCTTGAAAACGTCCTGCATACTGTAAATAGATAGAATCATTCTCACCAAAATGAAATTCAACAAGGTTTGGTTGCCAATCATCAAGAGGGGCAATACTCACTGTTTTTAAGTTTGAAGTAATTGCATCAAGCTTATATGGCTGTAACTTAAGATTAGCAATAGGCAAGTTTACCAGTGGCTCATAAAAGCTAACCACCTCTGGCAGTTCCAACTTCAAGTCCTCACCGTACAAGCTTTTATTCATATCCAATATGCCGTCAAGTGCTTTATCAAAGTAATAGCCATCTTGTGTTGCTAAAATTTCACCAAACGTTCTTGCAAAATCTCTTAATACTTTTATAGATCGAATATCATGAGAATTCATGTCATTCAAAACCATACTATCTGTGCTTCTATGCTGCAGACGAAGTTTACTTTCCTTGAAATCAAAACCAATACGCGTTTCAACAGGAATAACTTCACCATACATTGCGATTCGCTCGCCTTTATCGTCATACTTGGTTGCACGGAAATAAAAATCACTAAACACACTATACGAATAAATACGGCTTTCCGATGTAATCTTGTTTACATTCAAATTGCCTTGAACAACTTTCATGGCTGTCAGATAGTAGTAAAATCCTCCAATAAGTAATGGAACTAAAACTATAAGCACTAAAAATAATGCAAGCTTTGCTTTTAGGTATGCAATCATTCTTCTACCCTCTTATATTCGATGCTACTAACCTCCAGCCCCCTTGCTAGATAAACATCTTTAACATAGGTTTCAAAATTAGACTTGTACATTACCTCGAGATCAGGCTCAGCTAAAAGTAACGCTTCAATTAACTTAAGCGAATTAGCAATAACTTCTGTTGTTTCTCTTTGGCTTAATTTGTCATTAATCTGCATGCCATCAAGTGTTGAAAATGTCATATACGCTGCACCGGCTCCACCAATCGTTGCACCACCGACAGTTCCGACTAGGTTCGACATAAAACGTGCATTTGTAGGAAGAACTGTACCAATCATGTTCCCCAACTTATTTCCTACTATACCACCGCCTACAGCGCCTGCTACGCCAACAACAGCGCTTATTTTTGCGGCTTCTGCCGACCCTATTGGTTCAGGATCAATCAGGTCAATCAGGTTATAACTTGCATCAATATCGAGATCAAAAGGATTCTCACCCACATAACTTAAGGTTAACTGCTTGGAAAAACTATCGTATTTAATCATTCTCGGATCAAACGACACCTCCGCCGTACCGTGAATATGGAAGAGCGCTTGCTTTAGTGAATATTCATTAGTCACATTAAATTTATTTTTGTAAATGACCAAACGATTAAAGTTAACCTCGTTGAAAACGACTGATTTCTGATCAAATATCCTAATATTATTCTTAGCTTGTTGCGTCCAAAAATAAGTCACTAATAACATCAATATTATGACCACACTTAGAGCAATCAGCTTGTTTGCTAAAGGTGTCTTTTCAACAAATTCGGATTTCTGATAATTACGCATTATTACCTTGTAATCTGAATCTAGACCTAAAAAATGTGCTGCTTGTAAGATACTCTCTCTTTCGGATTTTGATATTTTTTCGTTATGATGTGCTAAGTAAATAACACAATTCAGTATGTACACTTTTTCATCGTATGAACTTGATGCTACTTCAGCCTTAACGAAATCAAAAAAATTCTCTTCATCAATCTGGCCATCATCAATTAGGCTCGTAACATTCCGATATGAATCGGAAATTATTTTCGACTTGTTTGGCAAAAAAGCATGTTTACTGAGTTCAGAAAGTTTTTCTGTAAGCAACTTTACATTACCGGCTTCTTGGTCAGCATTAACTTCTGAGATCTCTGGATACTTATCTTTAATCAACAAGTAAGTTGACAGTAAGCTTATTAGATAAAATTCGTTTTTATTGTCTTGCATAAAGCCGTCCTTCAAACATCCTATACCCTCAGATAAACATGTAATCAATATAGAAACTTAGGTGTATAATATTTATACACATTTTTAGCATTAAGTACCTACTTTAGCGATAGCGAATCCTATCAGAATTATTTTCATATTTACAGATAAAACATTTTATAAAACCCTTTATTAAACAGCTTACGCTTATGGCTTACTAATCCTTAACAGGAGCCAAAAATCCCATGCCTGATTGCTTTAACCTTTTTGGCTTGAAAGCATTTTCTTTTGCTAATTCAACCAACGCCGCTTCAGGTTCTAAACTTCCTCCACTGATGACCAACTTCCTCAATACAACCGCGAAATCGCCAGGTGTCAGTAAGCTTAACTGCGCCAATCTGCTTTTATACTCTTTAGCCTCTCTGACTGTCAGTACCGGCTCTTCAAGAACCATGTTAAACAATGACCAGGCCTGGTCAGCTGTTAAAGGCTTAAACTCAAGCTTTAAATCAAACCGTCGCATCGCGGCCTGATCCAAGTCATCCATAAGGTTTGTTGAGGCAATAAATATCCCTTCAAAGCTTTCCATCTGAGTAAGCAGTTCGTTTACCTGTGTCACTTCCCAGCTTTGGCGTGCTTTTTCTCGTGAGCGTAAAAAACTGTCGGCTTCGTCAATTTGCAACACCGCATCTTCACGAATGGCTTCTTCAAAAGCCGCCGCAATGTTTTGTTCGGCTTCACCTACATAGGGTGAAAGCAGATCAGACGCTCGTTTTAAAATGAGTGGCTTTTCTAATGCTTCTGCGAGGTGATGACCAAAAGCGGTTTTACCGGTTCCAGGCAATCCGTATAAACAAAACCGTCCTGTCTGTGACGCCTTTACCCCATCAACCAACTTATGAATATCGGCATCTACGTTCACATAGTCCAAACTATAGGTCATTTCGGATTGCGTACTTTTGAGTTTAATCGGTCTCTTTCCTTGTGCTTGCAGGGTTTTATTAACGAAACCTAGCACCTGTTTTTCAACTAAATGCGGTCCTGTTGCGTGACCTTGAATCGTACGAACAACCTTAGCTGAGCGCTCAATAACAGCTGGCACCAATTGGCGCTCACCAGAAAGTTGATCAATCCATTTAGCGCGCACGTTTAAGCCCTCTAATGCCGATTCAATAATATGTCGGCGCACAGACTTAGGTGGTGTTGATACCTCGATAACCATATCGAAGCGACGAATATAGGCGGGATCAATGTGGTGGATTTTGTTACTGATCCAAAATGTCGGTACGGGATTTTCTTCAAGCAGTTTATTAATCCAAGCTTTGCTATTTGACCCTCGCCCTCTCGCACTCATAAAGAAACTGGGCTCGGATGGAAATACATCTTCAACCTCGTCAAATAACACCAAACTCTGTCCTTGATGAGCCAGTGCGCTTTGTGCCAAACGATAGACCGATACTCGACGATCTCTAATTAAGGGATCACCATCTTCGTCTTCTGCACTCACCTCATACAGTGATGAGTTAAGGTGCTCAGCCAACGTTTTAACCCACTGAGTTTTACCGGTGCCGGGCTCACCATGAATCAATATATTGACACCGGCCATGCCTTTTTGATTCGTGAGGTAAGTTATAAGCGCCTGAGCATCTTGCTCTAAATGAGGATAGTTTTCCAGACTGAGCTCGGCTTTTTTGGTTCTAAAAAAGTACTGTTCCAGTAGCTCGAGTGGATCATTAGACTCACTCATCAATACATCTGTTAGCCCAGAAAGCAAATCGACTTTTCTTTGAATCTCACCATTATTACTTTGATCTAATTTAAGTAGCCCAGTTCGGAATAACTTACTGTCACGACTTAAGGCGATCGACACATCTTGAGTAGATACATTGAGCATCACAGATAGGGCTTGTTGTAGATCCTGACGGTTTAATTCACCCGCCGCACCAGTGAACTCAATGAAATCTGGGTTGTTCGATAACAAACAGAAAAAGCCGAGTAAGGTTTTATCAAGCTGACTCAGCCCGATTAGATTGGCGAGTTGGTCAAGGTTGGTATTTAATAAGCCATTAAAACCTGGGTTAAGAGGCTCTAATTTTACTTTTAACGCTTGAGCATGCTTGAAATAGATAAACCGCTGTTCATCGCTTTCTTCAATATCGTCGCTTTGCTCAAGACCAAAAATATTGGCCAAAATATTCAAATCAATCGCCCCAAAACGATGACGCTTTTTCGTCATTCGTCTGAAAAAAATTGGTCTACTGAAAAGTCTGGCCGCCCATATTGCATATAAGCTTTCATGGTTTGGGGATTGCAACAAATCATCTGATGTTAAATCTGGGAGATCAACCAAACCAGCCATACTTAAAACTTCTTTTAAGGCCTGCTCTTGGGTGTCCAAATTGTCTTGCACAAATTCCTGATGCTGCTTAACTGACATAGCCACCTCCCATGAATTAATGAAAAGGCATTGTAGGCACTATTTCAACTCTTGTTAATCAAACCAAGTGTCTAACACGACAATAATTGTCGCAATTAGGCCAGAAGGCTTTGCTCTTAACACTAGTTCGGTTATGCTTTCATCAACTCATAACAAAAGTTTACAAACCATGAATGACGCATGTTTTCGCCGTTTACAAACACTCCGCCTGCTCCCCAAAGCCCCCTCTCGCATCAGCGTATCTCGGATTCATGATGCGCTTACCGGACAAGGTTTTGATATTGATAAACGCTCGATCCAACGTGATCTAAAGGCGATGGCAAATCTTTTTGCCATTGAATCCGATGGCAATAAAGATATTCCGGGCTGGTATTGGAAAAAGGATGCTGAGAAGCTAGAGCTGCCGGAAATGGAACCGGCCGTTGCGCTGAGCTTTAGGATGGTGAAATCGTTTCTAGATCGGTTTATGCCGCCCAGTACTCTTGATGATTTAGGTGATTACTTTAATCATGCTGACCGTGTACTCGCCAGCCTTCCAGAAAACAACCTTGCAGACTGGACAGAGAAAGTCGCCTTGCTTTCACGCAATCAACCTTTGATGAGCCCGACGATTTCAGACGACATTCTTAATAAGGTTTACACCGCTCTACTCAACGGTAAACAACTACAAGCGACCTATCGTCCGCGCCAAGAAGATGAGACCAAAGACTATGCCATCAATCCACTCGGGTTAGTTATCGTGGATAAAGTAATTTATCTGGTGGGGACGCTCTGGGAATATAGGGATATTAAACAGTTTGCGCTGCATAGATTTGAGTCAGCTGAGGTAGCGAAAGATGATGCCATCGAGTATTACGGATTTGACCTACAGAAATACATCAAACAGGGTCGATTTGAATATTTAATTGAGGCCGAAAAGTCAATCAAACTCAAGTTAGTGCTTTCAGAGCAACTTGCTTTTCATCTAACGGAATCTCCAATAAGTGAAGATCAAACCATTAAACCTGACAAGGAGACCGGACGCCTAATATTGCGAGCGGAAGTCAAAAACACGCAACAATTACGCTGGTGGCTCATGAGCTTTGGGGATGGCGTTGAAGTATTAGCTCCAAAAGCACTCCGACAGGAGTTTGCAGATCAGGCTCAGCGATTAGCTTTACTTTATCAAAACTAAACCAATATAAAACGAGGATACACCATGGGATTTGTTAGCTTAAAACAAAAACAAAAGTCAATGCAGGAACAATTATCCGAGAGCCATAATATTCGGCTTCATCGCGCCTTAAGATGGCTTGAACGTGCCGAACAAGAAATGGATGACGATGATGCCCAGTTTATTTTTTTATGGATTGCCTTTAATGCCGCTTATGCCGATGAATTCGGAAATGAAAACGCTGAGCGTACAAACCTTAACAACTTCTTTGCCACCCTGACAAAAGCTGACAAAAAGGACCGAATTTATCAACTCCTGTTCCAGTCTTTTACAGGCGAAATCCGTACTTTAATTGAGAACAAGTTTGTGTTTCAACCTTTCTGGAAGGCACTACGAGAACATGATAGTAGTGAGTCCTGGAAAACTAGATTTGAGGCTAGCAAAAAAGCGGCGATGGCCAAGTTACTTGAGCATGATACTGTGGCGGTTTTGTCGATTATATTTGATCGACTTTACATCCTGCGCAACCAATTAATTCACGGTGGTGCCACTTGGAACTCGAGTGTGAATCGCAACCAAGTAAGTGATGGTACCAAAATCATGGCCAAGCTAGTTCCGTTGATGGTCGACATTATGATCGATTCACCAGATCAGGATTTTGGAGCGTTGATTTACCCGGTGATTCCAAGCCAATAAATTATGTTCTGGACTGCCTACTCAACTTCCTCGAGACTTAGTTTATTTAATGAGCTCAATCTATCCCCTGCATGACCGCCAATAATAAAACCTGTGCGTCATTAAATGACGCACAGAAGGCGTAGACTAATCATGAAACATCTAACAACCTCAAAAGGAGATAATCATGAGTGAATTTACTGCCAGTGCTGATGACATCAAAAACGCCCTCAAGGATTTAGTTTGCGAGCTAAAACAAATCGGTGAAGACTTCATTAATGAATTAAATGAAATTGAGCCTGAACTCCAAAAAGCGCTAGGTGGATTGGATACAATCTATGCCACAGGCAAGCACGCGTTGTACGACGTGTCTGATTATATTGGCTGGTACAACCACCAAAGAATGCACAGCACCAATGACAATTACTCGCCGGTTGAGTATGAAAATCAATGGAACAAAGCTATGCAGGAACTAGATAAAAAATGGGCGTCTTTGTGTACGAAAAAGGGTTGACAGTCCAGCCGTTTTTAATTCTCCAAAGCGGTTATGGAAATTTTTTTCTTCAAAAAAAAACGCTAGGATCATCATCAACGAAATGTTCGTCTAATAAAACTTGAAGCAAGGAGTTGATGAGTGAGGTTTTTGAGATTAAAAGATGTGACGGCCATTACAGGTGTTAGTCGGAGCCAAATATACAATCTGATGGGCAACGGTCACTTTCCAAGAAGTGTAAAGCTCACTGAAAGAACGGTTGTTTGGATCGAATCTGAAATACATGAGTGGATGGAAAAGAAAATAACCGAGCGGTTTGAAAAAACATCTTAAAAAATTTACGGTATTATTTACGGTATCGAGGAGATTTTTTATTGAATAAAGTCAATAATTTCATAGGGTTGTGAAATGAAGATGGTGCCCAGGGCCGGAGTCGAACCGGCACGCCCTTTCAGGCGAGGGATTTT
>JACUUF010000411.1 GCA_014859465.1 Methyloprofundus sp. | reverse complement strand
AAGGAAAGAGAAAAGGTGCGTGATTTAATGTAAATCATCCTCATCTTGATGATTCGGTGTATCTTCGCCCGTGTAAATGATCTGATCATTTTCCCAAAGCACGGCATATTGCCCTAAACGTCGTTTTTTCTCTAACTCATTGTTAACTGCATTTTTTAAAGCATTCAACATAAGTAAGCTTTTTTTTGATGGCGTATTTTTTGTCGAGTTCATAGTTCCTTTATTGTTAGCAACGGTTAAGTGTTACATAGTTAGATTTGCTGTTCTTCTGATATATTCTTGCTTGAAAAGCTTTTATTTATAGTTGATAGTGGCATAAATAGATTATCTAGTTGTTCAGGTAAGGATAAAAAGCCAAATTGCTGATAATAGGTTTTTGCTTGCTTATGTTTGGCATCAACAAATAACCCAGCAAGCCCCATTGTTTTGCTGACATTTAAGGTTTTTTGCAGTGCATCAATCAATAATGTTTCGCCATAGCCTTTTCTTTGCTGATCAATCGAAACAGCTAGTTTTGCTAATTTAGCGGTAGGAATTCTGCTAGGGTCTTTCTTTTTCCATTGGTGAGGAATGTCCTCAGTTAGCACTTCACACACGACTAAACTCATATAGGCGATAATTTCTGTCGGTTGTTCTGTATCAAGAAGAACAAAGGTTTTAGATAGGCCTTTATCCATATGTTGACGCGCTATTTTTTGCAAAAAATGATTTAATGCTGGGTTGCCGCAGTCAAATTCAGCTCTATTATGTGCTTTAGTTAGCGGATCAATGCTGACAGTTAGACTCATTGAATGCTGGCTCGGTAATTTTTAACTGCATTTTTTAGTTTTGTATTAGGCTCTGGTGGGTTTTCCAATATATCAAAAAAGAGCTGAGTATCTTTATTGTTAAGGTGTATTATTTTGTCTTTTTCAATGATGCTTTCTGCTTTTTCAAGCGCTGATTGTACTAAAAACTGATTGAGTGTTGATCCTGTTAAGTCAGCAGCAGCTATCAGTGTTGCTTTGATTTGTTCACTGACTCTTGCGGTAATGCGCTCATTATTGAGGGTGGACATGGTCTCTTTCCTTTAGATTTGGTGACATATTGACACCCTAAGTAAATTGTAATTTTTTGTCAATGCCTTTTAATGAAAAGAAAGCAGAATCTGCTGTTGGTTTGAATGCTCTTGAGTTTTAGCTTTTAGCGTTCTTAATGAGTCATTGAAAAAACCACTTTAAACCTTGTAAATCTGGATTTAAAATCCAAGTTTACAAGGTTAATTACTTTTTAGTATAAAAGCGAAATCCTTTAATTTCCATTTGATTATTATCTAAGATAGTTTTTAACGTATCGAGCTTGATACCATAACGATTATTGGCAGGTAGAAACAGCGAAATTTTTTTATCGAAGCTAACTTGTTTTTTGTAATT
>JACUUF010000149.1 GCA_014859465.1 Methyloprofundus sp. | reverse complement strand
AACTTGCGATGAACCCAATAAAAAGCACAAGGCTAACAACGATCTTTTTAACATCTGATGAGGAGACCCTAAATTTTTAGAAAGCTTACTTTATAGAAATTTAGCTAATATTTCAATTAGGATGACCTAACTATTTTTGTGTCGACTCAGTTTGCGGTGCAAGGTGGAGGTGTCGATACCGAGTTCACGTGCGGCTTGGGATTTATTGCCTTGGCAGCGCTGGAGTGTAAACTCAATCCAATGCATTTCTAATGCGTCCAATGTGGTTTGCTCACTTAGCACCAGGCCTGGTGTTAAGGTAATTAGTTGCGGAGCGGGTCGTAGCTCTTGGGGGATTTGTCCGAGTTCAATCGTATCGGTTTTGGCTAATACCACCGCGCGTTGAATAATGTTTTCGAGTTCACGAATATTGCCCGGCCAGTCGTAAGCCTGTAATTGTTCGAGCACCTCAGGGCTTAGGAAGTTAACGGGCTTATTAAAACGCCGACTGTACACACTGAGAAAACGTTCCGCCAATACCTGTATGTCTTCTGGACGCTCTCGTAAGGGCGGCAAATAAACCGGAAATACATTAATTCGATAATACAGATCTTGGCGAAAATCGCCTTTCTGAACCAAGTCATATAAAGATTGATTGCTGGCAAAAATTAACCGAACATCAATTTTAATCGCGGATTGACCACCTACACGGATCAAGGTCTGGTTTTGTAAAAAGTGCAATAGTTTGGCTTGCACATCGCTACTCATGCTATTTACTTCGTCGAGTAATAACGTGCCACCATCTGCCAATTCCAATAAACCCAGTTTTCGGGCATTCGCGCCGGTAAATGCACCTTTTTCGTGGCCAAACAGTTCCGATTCAATTAAATTGGCCGGCACTGCCGCGCAATTAAGTTCCAAATAAGAGCCTTTTGCACGTGGGCTTTGTTGATGAATATAACGCGCCAACACGCCTTTACCCGTGCCGGTTTCGCCTTCAATTAATACCGGCACATTCATTTGGCAAACTTGCTGCACCAGTTCATAAACCCGTTTTATTTTATCGCTCTGGCAGATCGGTGCCAACGGCTCGCTATCGAGTTGGGACAGGCGGGTTTGCAGTTGTAACATGGTTTTGCGATGGGCAATTTGTTCATATAGGCGTTTAAGTAACGCGTTGATTTGAACCAAATCAAATGGCTTGGTGATTAAGTCGTATAAACCATGTTTAAAACCTTGAATCGCATCTTGTACGGTGGCATAACCGGTGATCATCACCACTTGCGTGTCTAAGCTGGCCTGCTTAGTTTGGCTTAATATGGCCAAGCCATCGCCATCGGGTAAACGCAAATCGGTCAAAACCACGGCGGGAGGGGTTTGGTGAATAAAGCGTTTGGCCGGCTCTACTTGGTTAAAAACGGTGACAGAAAAACCCATCTCTTCGGCCAACTCGGCTAAAAGTTGTGACATGTCTTGATCGTCTTCCACAATCACTAAACTGGGTTTATGACTCATAATTGTTTGCCTTAGCTAACGCGATTCTAAAATGGCTGTGCCCCGGTTTGGACGCAATCAAGGTGAGTGAACTTTGCATGGATTTGAGCATTTGTTGTGATAAAAACAACCCAAGGCCGGTGCCTTTGCCCGCGGCTTTGGTAGTGATAAAGGCTTCAAAAATCGCCTGGTGTTTATCCTCAGGAATGCCTTCGCCATTATCTATAATGTCCAACCAGGCCTGGTGGTTTAGTTGAATAATGATCGTATCGGCGCCGGCATCAACGGCATTATCTAACAGGTTAAATAACACCTGCTCCAACAAACTTTCGTCCGCTTGAACCTTTAAAGGCTCAATATCCAGTTGTAATGTTTTCAAACCTTTTTGTTGCAACACTGGTCTCACCAAGTCACAAAAGTTTTGCAAGAAAGGTTTAAGGTCAAATTGGGTTAATTGGGTATCGGGTCGTCGAGACGCATTGAGTAAGCTTTTCACCACGCCAGAGCAGGTTTTGGCCTGACGTTCAATTACCTGCATACGTGCCTGCAGTTTATTATCCTCGGTGGCTTGAGCTGTCATTTGGGCGTAACCAATAATGTTCGCCAAAGGCGTATTTAAATTGTGCGCCAAACCGGCTGCCATTTGACCAATCGCCGCCAAACGCTGGCCGTCACGTAAACGTTCGGTAGCTTGGGTGGTAAAATGGTGTGCCTGATTAAGCGCCGAAATATGCTCGCGAATCGACGCATTTAACTGATTAAAATGCGCCTGAATTTGGCGAACTTCTTCCGGTTGGTTGGTTGTCGAGTCAGTGTGGTGTTCAAGGTTTTTCGACAAAGGGTCCATCGCGCCCACCAAGGCTTGAATTGGGTGAATTAAACGGCGCTGCAAAAACCACTTAATTAACCAAGATTGCACAATCAATATCAACACCAAGCCTAATAACCCCAGCGCCATCAGGTTACGGAAGGTTTTTTGCACCAGTTCGCGCGAATAATGCAGCTCAATCTGACCAATTTCGCGGTTTAGGAAAAAAATCGGCGTGACTTGGCGCAACGCGTTTTTTTGCGATTTGGGTAGCGTGCCAGATTGCGCTAAAACTTGATCCTGTTCGGTGATGATTTTTAAATACACAATGCCATGACCTTGTTTGACAAGATCGTCAGCATAACGCTCAATTACGGCATAATCGCGCATCAAAACCGAATCCAGCGTGACCAGGGCGAGCTGTTGAGATAAAGCTTCGGCTTTATCTCGCAGGGTTTGCTCAAGTGTATGACTGACCAGTAGGTGAATTAAAATTGCCGCCAACAAAGCAAACACACCCAAACCCAAACCCAAATATAAATTAAGCTGAGCGGATAAGGTTTGGGGGCGGAATTCAAATTTCAAGCTGTGTCCTTTTGGCGATCACCAGGCCTGGTACAACAAAAAACCACTCCTAAGAGTGGTTTATCAGTATGACAGAAAATAATAGACGAGGTATAAGCCTACATCATTTCCATTTCTAAACGTTGGAAGGTGTTGCTAACATTGCGGCCATGCCAACCTTGAAAGTGTTTGAGGTTTTCAAACTGCGACCAATCGCGCGATGGCGTCACGTCATCTAACGCGCCCATGTTTTCAACAGCTTCCGTTACCGATTCAACCAGCTGTTTTAGATAATCGCCAGTTTCAGCTTGAGCCGCCGCCATATCGGCAACACGTCCGTGACCCGGCACAACATGTTCAGCGGGTAACTTTGCCATTTGCTCAAATGCATCTAACCATTTCACCGCATGGGTGTGAGGGTGGACGCCTAATAAGCGATCTAGGTAAACATGGTCGCCGGTGAACAAAACTTTCTGTTTGGGTAACCAAACCACCGCGTCGCCCGGGAAATGCGCGTCATTAAAGTATTTAAGCTCAAATACCACACCACCGATTTCGAGCTTTCCATCGTTAGCTTGGAAAGGTTTAGCGGCATGCAAAGGGGTTTGATCTTTAAAAATCTCATCCGTACCCATAATGCGGTTCAAAATCGAGTCCAGCATTTTTTTCTGGGTATCGACGGTGCTTTGCATCGCATAAATCGCCGCGCCTTTTTGGGCGAAATAGTCGTTACCTAACCAACGGTGGTCTTGTGCGCCGGTGTTAATGACCGCTACGACTTTTTGATTAGTGACTTTTTTGACCGCTTTTTCAATCGCGGCCGCCGAAAGCGGGCCCGCGCCAGAATCAATTACCACCGCACCTTGGTTGGTTACAACCAGACCAATATTGGCATTTAAACCTAAGTTGGCTTTGGTTCGATCATCGGTTTCACCTACAAAGGCGTAAACATTATCAGTGACTTTTTCAAATTTCACTACATCGGCCAGCGCCCAATTGGAAAAACCCAGCGCCAAGGCTAGGCTTAAAGTTTTAATGAATCGCATTGTAACCACCTCGAAATAAATTAATCTGGAAAATCAAATTTAGCATAAGATTATTCTAATATCACGCCTTATTCAACAATAGGTGGGGTTTTTCCACTATTGATAAGTAGGCGGATGAAACAAAAAAAGGCCGAAACAAAAGAATCGGCCAAATACTCAGATGAAAAAATAAACCGGCCTCACTAAAGCGGTTTAGGTCTCGTTATTTGGCTGTTAATAGCCAAATTTAGAGTCAATCCCAACGGTAACGGTGTTAGCGGTTACGTTGTCACGCGTGAAAGTACTATAGCCAGCAATTAAGCTGGCGTTTTTGTTCAGTTTATACTTAGTGCCCACATTTAAAGTAGTGGCATCTTCGTCATTGTAAGCGTTCTTTGTAGAATCGCTGTCAACTTGGTTTAAGCCTCCGCTAAGCGTGAAAAGTGCGTTACCAACTTGATAACTAGCAACCGCAAAGATATTGGTTCCTAAATATAAATCAGATGTGTCTTCATAGTGACCGCCCAAAGTTAAATCCGAATTTAACTTGTATTCAGCGGTGAATTTGAGAGCTGTGCCATTACTTGCACCACCGCCAACCGTATCGGCATCAAGTGTAATCGTATCTAAGGCTAGCTTTAAACCAGATTGGACATAATTAATACCCGCACCAGATGCTGAACCACCAATATATCCAGCTAGTTTGCCGGCATTATGCATTTGTTGGGTGCTGCCATCGTGCATTACTGAATAGAAAGCACCGACTTGGAAACCACTCATTCTTGGAGAACGGTATTCAATTGCGTTATTGAAGTAATTAGCATTAAGGTTGGACGCGCCTTGTTGGCCTGAAGCACGTGCTTGTAAAACATGATCCGTCCAAGGATCCATTGCGGCGTAATTGGCTTTATACAGGGTGGTTAAGCGACCCATACGTAAAAAACCCTTGGTTTTACTGTTTAGGCCGACAGTGGCTTCACGGCCATAAACATTGCTCGCGTCAGCATCACCGACTACGACATATTCCATTTCAGCATGATACTGAAGTTTGAAGTCAGCCAGGTTGGTATCCATTTTTCCTTTTAGACCAAAGCGAGAGGCATTACTTTTAAAACCCATGCCTGCATTACGGCCGACAACAGCTGCGCTCCCGTCTTTTTGTGCTTGTGATAAGCCGTCGCCACTCACAGAGGTGCTGTCCATTGAAATGTTAACTTGACCATAAACTTGGTGTGAATCTTCCGCCATCGCTGTTGGCGCAGCCATTACGCCAGCTAAGGCAGAAAGTAAAAGTGTGTTTTTCAGTTTCATAAAGAATCCTCTTGATATTAGTTTTATTTGGTTTTGTTTAGAAAGCGCTAAACGGCGCGGAATCTTATTATCATAAGAAAGTTGCATGCCAAAAGTTAAGTTGTTGATAAGTAAATAATTTTATTGACCTGTAAGTTGTTAGTGTGTTGCAGAATGCGATGGGTGTGGCGTTTTGCAATGGTTATAAAGGAGAAAATCACACCCCTGGCTAAAGCTAGGTTTTCACCGGAATAAACAAAAAAGGTCGCGTATAAGCGACCAAAATTAGCTCTAGAGGATTGGGCTCTGGACAAGAACCCGATGTAATGCCCATAATTCAGAATATGAATCATGGGGTATTCGCTGAAAATAATCGTCTGACTAAGTTATGACACACTCGTCCAGCTCAGTGAGCCAGTGGCAAATTCGATAAAAGCCGAGTGTGCCATAACATGTTTAACTCAA
This sequence comes from Methyloprofundus sp., assembly GCA_014859465.1. Classification (GTDB taxonomy): domain Bacteria; phylum Pseudomonadota; class Gammaproteobacteria; order Methylococcales; family Methylomonadaceae; genus Methyloprofundus. Next base: position 2,666 of record JACUUF010000149.1, on the reverse strand, counting down.
ATCATCGGAATGGACCATTCGAGCGAAACTTACTTAGCCTTACTTTTGACTATTTACAGGCGAATTGGGGTCAAGCATATACGCCATAATATCGGCGATTTGCTTATCATCTAAAACGCCGTGGTAACCAAACCTTGGCATGTTAGAACACGCTTTGGTAGCTTGGGCGTTGTAGATTTTTTGGTAGGTGTATTTTAACATCGCTTCAGATGTGCCACGCATGCCGTAGTTGGTTAAGGATGGCCCTAAGTTACCCGCTGCTGGCTGGCTAGGTGCCATCGCATGACAGGCATAACAGTTGCCGCCGTTTGGACGGTTTTTGTTTTTGTCTGGGTTGATGTTACCAATACGCATACCGTAACCGCTGTTGGCGAGTTTTTCGCCTTCTTTCCAATCACCTAGTGCGATGCCGCCTTCTGGATAAGGCGTCACCGCTTTATTCATTTCGACAATTTGCAGAGCAATATCAACCGGTGGTTGGTCTTTGTAATGGCTGCAGAGTTCTTGAGTTTTGTCTTGCACAAAACGTTTGCGGTCTTCTGAGCTGGCTTGAGTCCAGCTATTTTCAACAAGGGCTTCTGCATTGTTGATTTGTTGTTGACTGAAGGCGATGTCCGGTTTGTCGCCCATCGCAAAGGCACCAGTGGTGACAAAGCTGGCTACCAGGCTGGTTAGAATGAGTTTTTTCATTGTAAATTCCTTGTTAACGTTTGATCGAGGGGACTTGGATTTCGCCGTCGTTGGCTTGTTTTGTCATAAACAAAATCAGCGCGGTGGCGGCATCTGATGCGTAATCTATGTCGGGCAAACGCATTTGCCAATGGCAATCCCACATACGGTGCTGCATGGTGCGAACCGTATCTTGAGAAACGCGGTAGGTTGGCCAAGTACCAATGGTTTTACCGGCGTTTTCTTTGTTATAGGCGTTGTAAAGTGACTGAAGGCGGATGCGTTTATCATCTTGCGCATGACAGGTGGCGCATGAAAAATCCATTACACTGCTACGACGCCAGAAAAGCGCTTCGCCGGCTTCATAAGCGGCTTTTTCTTTTGCATGGTTTAGCGTCACATTAAATGGCATGCTATTTGAAGCGGCGGCGACATAAGCGACCATTTTTTCCATGTCCGAATCAATGTATTTTTTTGGGCTTGAAAAAGCTTGTTTGTCGATTTGTTTCGGGTCTTTACCTTGTAAACTGACCATGCAGTGTTTCAAGCGGGCTTCTAAGTCCATGACGTTATCGGTGTCTTTGAAGTATCTAGGTAGTTCGGCATATGCACCCGCAATCACGCCCGGGCCTTTACCTAAGTCGCAGGCTTCTAAGCTGACGTTTTTGGGGCCAGATTTTTGTTTCCAAAGCGCTTCACCGTCTTCTACCCATAGCAGGCCAGGGCTATCGCCAAGCATGGCTCGGTAGTCATCAACGCTGGCGGGTTTAGCCGACAAAGTTAGACTCGTGGCGCTTAATATCGCCGCAAGTACTAAGCTGGTTTGTTTTTTCATAAGGCTGTCCTTTTCATAACAAATCAAAAGGTTAATGCGAACATTAACTGGTCAAATCTTTGATAGAAAGTTTTAGGCCAAAGTGATATGGTTTTATGTTGTTGATTTTAAATGGATTTGTTAGGTTTTGGTGGGTTAAGGGCAGGGCATTTTGCCTGTGTTGTTGCAAAATGCCAGTGTGGCTTAATCGAGTAGCTCTAGTATTCAATGGCAAACACAATACGTTCTACTTCTTTGAATTGATTATCATCTACTTCAAACAAAGCAAACCCCAAGTTCTCTTGCTTGGAAAATAATAAGGCTTCGCGTATTTTGTTGACTAACGCCGCATCGGTACCCGGTTTGGCGACAATCACCGTGGGGGCGAGCAGTTCCGAGCGCTCGATAATTCGAATGGGGTAACCCAGTTCAATAAATCGATGCGCGAGGCCTTCGGTGGTGGCGGCGGCATCAAAGTCGCGATGCACAACCGACATAATGGCGCGTTCATGTCGGCCGAGAAAGCTGTAAAACTGTAGGTCACGTAAAAAAACATTTTGCAAACGAAGCCGTTGGCGAACCACATAGTGGCCAGAATAAGAGTGGTAGGAGCCAAATGCTAAACTGTGGTTTTTCAGTTGGCTTACGCTTTGAATGTCGCTATTTTTGTGCACTATTAGTACAGCTCGATAGGGCGCTTCAGCGGCGATTAAAATCGGTTTGCCTTGGTTAAAATTGTCGCGCGATTTGATATAAGAAGACGGCCCCATATAAGCTAGATCCACGTCGCCTTCGGCTAACCGTTTGACTTGGTCTTCGTAGCTTGCGCTAATATGCAGCCTAACGGGTTGCCCAAGCTGTTGAGTTAAAAAAGCCAATAGCGGATTGAAGCGTTGCTCGATGTTTGAAGGCATTTCGTAGGGCGGCACCGCAAACACCAGGCATGGTGTTTGCGGTGTTTTTTCGGTGGCGGGTTCATGCGGTTTTTCACAACCGAAACTCAATAGAGCAAGCAATAATGTAATGGCGAGTCTCATAGCATCCTTTTGGCATCATCATAAAAATGTAATAAATTGTAAGCCAGCTTGGATTATACTACAGCTAAATTCGATATTTCAGATATAAGGAGCAGGGTATGACAATTCGAGTTGCAATTAACGGTTATGGACGAATGGGACGTTTG
>JACUUF010000148.1 GCA_014859465.1 Methyloprofundus sp. | reverse complement strand
CATCTTCATGCTGGGAGGAGAAAGCTATCGACTGAAAGAAAAGTTAACCAACTAGCGCATCTGGTGGTTCAATTTTAATGGCCAAAAGTGGGTCAAAATAAATGGCAATTTACAATTGACTCTATCCCACTGTTTATTGATTATTCTATTACCCTTATCATGAGTTTCATGATATTCCTTCCAGAGAAACGCCCATTCAACTATTTTTTTCTCTTCTGGCTGTAGTAGATAAAAACTATGTGGTTAACGACAAGCGTTTCGGCAGATTGCCATTCAACGTCCAACATACCACCGTTTGTTGAGCGTTTTCACCTGACCTACCAAAACCCGCAAAAATCTATTGCTTTATCGTACAAATTGCCGTACAACAATCTACAAACAGATAAGGTACGTTTTATTATGATTATTGGCTATGCCAGAGTAAGCACCCAGGATCAACATGCTGAGTTGCAGACCGATGCACTGACTCAGGCAGGGTGTGAGCAAATCTTTCAGGAAAAAGTCACGGGCAAGCTTCGTGAGCGACCTGAATTGACGCAGTGCCTCCGTACACTTCGGAAGGGCGATACCTTGGTTGTGTGGCGAATGGATCGATTAGCTCGATCACTTAAAGACCTGGTTGAGATTATCGAAGACCTACATCAGCGTGAGATAGGCTTTAAATCACTGAACGAAGCTATAGACACGACAAGCGCAAGCGGTAAGCTGATCTTTCATATTTTTGGTGCATTGGCTGAGTTTGAGCACACCTTGATTCTTGAGCGCACCAAAGCGGGATTAGCAGCCGCTAGAGCGAGGGGGCGTATAGGAGGGCGCAAACCAGCGATGACAGTGGCTGATGTTCGTAAGGCGGCAGCCATGCTTTCAGACCCCATGATGACCAAGGCCGAGGTTGCTCAGCACTTCAAGATCAGCAGAACAACTCTGAACTCATCACTGAAGCGTGATGGGTTCCAACTCTAAACCAAGTAAAACCTAAGGACGACAGCATGTCAGAGGAACAGAAACGCATTTTGCAGCAGCAGTTATGGGCTATCTGTAACCTGCTTAGAGGGCGCATATCAGGCGATGACTACCGCGATTATATTTTGGGCTTCATCTTCTACAAATTCCTGTCTGAGCGCCTCTACAGCATCGCACAAGAAGCACTAGCAGAAGATGGTTTGGATTATGCGAATTTGAAAGAGGATAACAAGGAGCACGCGGAAATCATTGATGCGGTTCGTGAGGAGGCCATTGACACCCTGGGTTACCACTTGATGCCGAGCCAGCTCTTCAGGAATGTGACCGCTCAAATTGAGCAGGATGCCAATGCTTTTATTCTGGCTGATCTACAAAACCTTTTGAGTGACATTGAGAACAGTACACGCGGTCAGGAATCCGAGGCTGATTTTATCCATCTGTTTGAAGACCTCGACCTGAACTCCACGAAGCTAGGCAAAACCGTTGAGGATCGTAACAAGATCATCAAAGAGATTCTGATACGCCTTAATGCCATCGACTTTATGATCGACGATGTAGAGGCCGATGTTCTGGGTGATAGCTATGAGTACCTGATCAGTAACTTTGCTTCGGATGCGGGTAAAAAGGCCGGTGAGTTCTATACACCTCAACGGGTCTCTGAGATTTTGGCGCGTGCCGTGTCACTGGGTAAGGAAGAGCTGAAGACCGTCTATGACCCGACCTGTGGTTCAGGCTCCCTGCTGCTTCGTGTGGCTAAGCAGGTGAAGAAAGTAGGCCGTTTCTATGGTCAGGAGTACAACCGTACCACCTTCAACTTGGCACGCATGAACATGATTTTGCATGGTGTTCACTACAAGGATTTTGACATCAAGCAGGACTGTACACTGGAGCGTCCTCAGCACCTTGAACAGCGTTTTGAAGCCATCGTCGCCAATCCACCCTTTAGCTTAGATTGGTCAGCCAATCCGTTGTTTTTAAGCGATGATCGCTTCTCGGCTTACGGTAAGTTAGCACCTAGAACCAAGGCTGACATGGCCTTTATTCAACACATGCTTTTCCAGTTAGATGACAATGGAACGGCAGCGGTGGTTGTGCCGCATGGCGTGTTGTTCCGTGGCTCCAGTGAAGGGCATATCCGTCAGCACATCATTGAAGAGATGAACGCACTGGATGCGGTCATTGGCCTACCGGCTAACCTGTTTTTTGGCACGGGTATTCCTGCTGCGATCTTGGTGTTAAAAAAATGCCGTGAAGATGGTGAGCATGTGCTGTTTATTGATGCCAGTCGTGAATTTGCACAAGGTGCTAATCAAAATATCCTGCGTGACCAAGATGTCGAGAAAATCATTGATACGCTAGAGCAGCGCACCTTCATCGATAAGTACAGCTACCTCGCAACCCTCGATGAGATCAAGAAAAACGATTACAACCTCAACATTCCGCGCTACGTCGATACCTTTGAAGAGGAAGAAGAAATCGACCTGATGGCCGTTCAGTCTGAACGGACTGCCATTGAAGCCGAAATTGCACAACTGAATGAGCAGATGAAGGGTTATCTGAAGGAGTTGGGTTATGTTGCCTGAGGGTTGGAAAAGATGGAAGGTTTCAGAAGTTCTTCAACGTGTATCAAATCCTGTGGATGTTGATCCTTCAAAAGCCTATCGGCAGATAGGTATAAGATCTCATGGGAAAGGACTTTTTTATAAAGAATTGGTTTTAGGTTCAGATTTAGGGAACAAAAGAGTATTTCATATTAAATCAGGGTGTTTTATTGTCAACATTGTTTTCGCATGGGAGCAGGCTATTGCCAAAACCACTGAAGCCGAATTAGGTATGATTGCTTCACATAGGTTTCCGATGTTTGAGCCAAAGAAAAATTTCTGTGATATAGATTTCATACTTTACTATTTTAAAACCAAAAAAGGCAAATACTTACTTGAGCTAGCGTCACCTGGCGGTGCTGGCCGAAATAAAACTCTAGGTCAATCAGAGTTTTTAAAATTGGATTTGCTACTCCCCCATGTGAGCCATCAAAAAAAGATCGCCCAGATTCTGAGCACCTGGGACAACGCGATTTCAGCCACCGAGCGACTGCTTGAGAACAGTCAACAGCGTAAAAAAGCCTTGATGCAGCAACTCTTGACCGGCAAGAAACGGTTGCCTGGGTTTGAGGGGGAGTGGTCTACAGTCAAATTAGGCGATCTTGGTGATACTTATGGTGGCTTAACAGGCAAGACTAAAGAAGATTTTGGTTCAGGTGAGCCATACATAACATATATGAGTGTTTTTGCAGATGGTGCCATCATTCCTGATAAGTTTGATTATGTAAAACTTAAAGAAGGTGAAAAACAACACAGCGTTGAATACGGAGACATATTATTCACTACTTCATCTGAAACCCCTGAAGAAGTGGGTATGGCATCAGTGATGTTAGAACGACTGCCTTTAAAAGTTTACTTAAACTCATTTTGTTTTGGATTCAGGCTAAGTAGCTTAGATGTTTTGATTCCAGAGTACGCAAAATACTACATGAGAAGTGAAGGTATACGTAGAGCTATAGCCAATCTCGCACAAGGTGCGACTAGATACAACTTATCAAAAAGACAACTTTTGAAAATATCACTTCATCTGCCATGCGTAAGTGAACAACAAGCCATCGCCAACGTACTCACCACCGCTGACCAAGAAATCGACGCCATACAAAAGCGCCTCGATCACCTCAAGCAAGAAAAGAAAGCCTTGATGCAACAACTGCTGACCGGCAAGCGGCGAGTTAAGGTGGAGGAGGCTGCGTGATCAGCGGAAAAAAGCCCAGAACCATTCAGATTTTTCTGCCTACAGGTGATCCATCGGGGATTCGCGTCGCTGAAATCACCACCTCAATCATTCGTGTGATCGAAGTGCCTAGGAACCAGCTATCTGAGTTTATGGGCCTACCTGAATCCAAGCAGGTTGGGCTCTACTTTCTGGTTGGTCGTGAGAACCAGGATGAGGTTTATGTCGGGCAATCGGGTGACATAGGTAGCCGATTATCTCAGCACAACAAGGATGATAAAAAAGACTGGGAAAGAGCTTTGGTGCTGGTCTCCCTGACCAATAACCTGACGCAGACGCATGTTCTCTACTTAGAGTCTCTAAGCATTGAAAAGGCTAAAGCCTGCAAGAGATACGAAATCATCAATGCTAATAGCGGACAGAAGCCCTATACACCCATCCCACTGAAAGCTGATTGTGACGAAATGCACGAAATCGGCTCGTTACTGCTGGCCACGCTGGGCTATCCGATATTTGAGCCCTTGGTTGAGAGTGAGCCAACCGAAGCTTCTGAAGACCTGTTTATCTGCAGCCGAGCGAATGTAAAAGCCAAGGCACTTTATACCAATGAGGGCATGGTCGTCCTAGAGGGCTCTCAAGCTCCTATGAATCCGAGCAGGCAGCAAGACCCTAACATGGTTGCCAAGCGTGACGAGATGCTACAAAAGGGCATTTTGAAAGAGGTTGATGGATATTTTGTCTTTACCAGAGACTTTCTATTCAAATCACCCAGCGGCGCATCGGGGTTTCTTGTGCTGGGATCTTCAAACGGCTGGATCGACTGGAAAACGCAAAACGGTAAGACGCTCAGCGACTGTCAAAGAGCGCAAACAGACAACTAAGCAAAAGGATAGCTAGGACATGAGCACCCAAAGCGAATTAGCGATGGAAAAGAAACTCGTTGAGCAGCTGGAACGCATGGGCTACGAGCGAGTGGAAAAATGCAACGAAGCAGATCTGGTGAAGAACCTCAAGGTTCAGCTGGAAAAGCACAATCGCATCCAGCTCACCAATGATGAGTTTGAGCAGATCAAGGACAAGCTTAAAAAGGGTGATGTTTTTGATAAAGCCAGAATGCTGCGTGGTCGCATTGATGTCATCGGTGCCGATGGTATTCCTAAGTATATCGAGCTCTTTTCAATCAAGCACTGGTGCCAAAACCTGTTCCAAGTCGCTCGCCAGGTGACCAATCGATCCGCTACGGATCATAGCCGTTACGATGTCACCATCCTGATGAATGGCTTGCCTTTGGTTCAGATTGAATTAAAAGCTAGAGGCTCGGATATCCGTTCAGCTTTTGATCAGATCGACCGTTACCGCAGCAAGTCCTACGACAACAATAGCGGTCTCTTTGGGTTCATTCAGCTATTTATCATTAGCAATGGTGTCAACACCCGCTACTTCTCCAACAACCAAAAACTCAATTTCCAGTTCACCTTTGAGTGGGCCAACGAAGAAAACCAGCGGATCAATCGCTTGGACGAGTTTGCAGAGTCCTTCATGGAGCGCTGCCATCTATCCAAGATGATCGCCCGTTATATCGTGCTGCATGAAACCTCACGCAACCTCATGGTGCTTAGGCCTTACCAGTATTACGCCGTAGAGCGCATCCTAGAGCGTGTAGGCTATGGTCGTGGTGATGGTCACATCTGGCACACCACGGGTTCAGGCAAGACCCTCACCTCCTTCAAAGCCAGTCAGATTCTTAGCCAAGACCCGCATGTCGATAAGGTTCTGTTCGTGGTGGATCGTCGTGACCTAGACTACCAAACCGCACTGGAGTTTAATGCCTTCAGCGCGAACAGTGTGGACACCACCGAGAACACCAAAAAGCTGGTGGAACAGTTGAATGACGATGCCTGCAAGCTCATTGTCACCACCATTCAAAAGCTTAATGCGGCTATTTCAAAGACCCAGTTCAAAGACCAATGCAAGGATGTCGCAAGCAAGAAAGTGGTGTTCATCTTTGATGAGTGCCACCGTAGCCAGTTTGGTGAAACCCATCATCGCATCTGCGATTTCTTCAGCCACCGGCAGATGTTCGGGTTTACCGGCACCCCCATTTTTGTCGCTAACACCATTAAAACCAAGTTTGGCAACAAGACCACCCGAGACCTTTTTGGGGAAGCCCTGCACAAGTACGTCATCACCGACGCCATTCGTGACCGCAACGTGTTGCGTTTCTCGGTCGAGTACCGCGATATGGTAAAGCCAGATGATTTAGTGCAGCTAGAAGACGGTAGCCAAGCCAAAGCCAGCACCCTGAATAACGAGCAACTAAACGACAAGGCCTTTATCAATGCACCGCAGCGCGTGGATAAGGTCGTCAACGATATCCTAGCCCTGCACCCATCAAAGACCTTTGATCGTGAATACACTGCCATGATGTGTGTCAGTAGTGTGGACCTGCTTCGGGTGTATTACGAGTCGTTTAGAAAGCTGCAAGCAGATCGACCCGAAGAGGATAGACTGAAAGTTGCCACTATTTTTAGCAGTGGGCCTGATGACTCAGGTGACTTTACAGGGCTTGAAGATACCAGTGTGCCAAGCGTCAACAGTCGCAATGTGGACGCGGGTCGTATGGACTTTCTTAAAGCATGTGTGGCCGACTACAACAGCCTCTATGCAACCTCCTATGACGCAGCCGACAGCAAATCCTTCTATGAGTATTATCAGGATCTCTCAAGGCGCGTTAAGCGCAAAGAGGTTGATATTCTACTGGTGGTCAATATGTTCCTCACCGGCTTTGACAGTCCTCCGCTGAGCACGCTGTACGTGGACAAGAACCTTAGGCATCACGGCTTGATTCAAGCCTTCTCACGAACCAACCGTGTCTTTGATGCCAAGAAGTCACATGGCAATATCGTCTGCTACCGTCGCCTGAAGGACGCTACGGATGAAGCCCTGTCAATCTTTGCCAACCGCGATGCGAAAGCCGGTGGGCTGGACGAGGTGATCAGCACGGTGATCATGAAGCCCTACCCTGACTTGGTGAACTCCTTTAGAGAAGAAGTGGCTCAGCTCAAATCAATTGCCAAGACACCGGATGCCGTGGATGAGCTGCTTCAAGAAGAAGATCAACTGAACTTCCTTGCGAAATTCCGTGATGTTCTGCGGATGCAAAACACCTTGAAGACCTTCAGCGACTTCCATGACGACCTTGAAAGCAGCGCATTGGGTATTGATGAGCAAACACTGCTGGATTATCAAAGCAAATACCTTGATAAGCGTGAAGAGCTAGAGGCAGCGCAACGTGAGCTCAGGAAGAAGAAAAAGACGGAGGCCAGTGGCCTTGGTGAAGAAGATGGAAAAGAAGAGCACAGCCCTGATCAGTTCAACTTTGATTTTGATTTCGAGATTGACCTGATCAAACGTGATGAGGTGAATGTTGGCTACATCCTAAAATTAATCGAGAAGCTCAAGAAGGGTGAGACCAACCAGAAAACCTACGAACTCACCCGTGACATGATCCTGAACGTCTTACAGACCGACCCTGAACTGCGGCATAAGAAGCAGTTGTTTCAGGACTTCATCGACACCAAGCTACCCAAACTAAAACCAGAATCAGAGGAAAAGGTCGAAGGATTCGTCAAGAAACAGTTCAACCTATTTGTGGTGGACAAGCGCAAAGAAGCTATGGAACAGACCTGCAAGGAGATCAATGCTGATTTAGAGGGTTTCAAAGCACTCTATGAAGAATACATCTACCGTAACCGCTTGCCTGACATCAAGGAGCTGCTGAATGTCCTGTCAGTGAAGCCGAAGATAACGGCCAGAAAAGCCGTTGCAGAGCAGATGCGCGAGAAGATGGAAGAGCTGGCAACTATCTATGAAAGTTCAGAGTCTTGAGATCAGATAGGTGGATGTGAGACATTAAAGTTAATGTGAATCCAGGATAACGCACCCTACCTGAGTGTAGATTACGGAAAACGCTACTTCTGATCACGGCTAATTTTTGGGAGGATACCGATGGATGATGATAAAAAAAGAATCGACGTTTGGATGTGGGCGGCACGGTTCTATAAAACTCGTTCGATTTCTCGAACAGCAATTAAATCAGGGAAAGTCACTTACAATGGCCAAAAGTGTAAGCCTGGAAAGATTGTAGAGGTTGGTGCTGTAATCCGCTTTAGAGTTGGTTTCGATGATAAAGAGGTAGTAGTAAAGGAGTTAAGTAAACAAAGAGGCAGTGCACCAATTGCTCAGGCTTTGTATGAAGAAACCGAGGAGAGCTTAATTCAGAGGGAAAGGAATCAGGAAGCCAGGAAATTAAGTGCACTTAATCCAAAACCAGATCGCAAACCGGATAAGAAACAACGTCATGAATTGCTAAAAACTAAGTTGGGTTACATCTGAACCCCTCCACCTGCTAAAGCTGTCAGGCTATTTTTGGTAAAATAGCGCTATCAACGTACCCCGGACTGCTTTCCTTCATGCACCAAATTTCCATTTCTGATACCGAATTAGAGAATTACTGACCGCGAAGCCTTCTTGATAGACTCCTAAATTTGTATGCAACATTTGGTCAGGGCAATCGGGCTTAATTGATGCCCAGTAGTTTGAGCAGATAGTCATTGTC
>JACUUF010000147.1 GCA_014859465.1 Methyloprofundus sp. | reverse complement strand
CTTGAATTCAACTAATAATTGCAACACCCGCCCTTAAATTCCGAACCGTTAAGATTTCATAGGGTGATTTAAACCCTAATCGCTTTCTGGGTCGGGTGTTGAGTTTATCTTCAACCCGCTGGATTTCTTCATCCGTTACTTTTTCAAAGGCGGTGCTTTTGGGGAAGTATTGGCGAATCAGTCCGTTGGTATTCTCATTCGTGCCGCGCTCCCAGCTATGGTAGGGTTGCGCGAAGTAAAACTTACATTTCAACGCTTCGCTAACCTTGTGATGATGCGCAAATTCTCTACCGTTATCTGAGGTGTTGGTTTTCACTACAAAACACGATAGCGCTTCAACCATCGCATTGGCGGTGAGCTCTGCTGTCGCACGTGCTACCTTGCGAATACGAGTTAAACCTGTTTTACGTTCAACCACGGTGACCAGTGACGCCAGTCCTTTGCCTTGAATCGTGTCGGACTCCCAATCGCCAAAGCGTGCGCGTTTCTCGACAATCGCTGGGCGTTGATCAATACCGATACGACCAACAATTTAGCCACGTTTATCCTGCTTGCCATAACGCCGCCGATACTTGCCGACCTTGTGGCGAAGGTGCTTATACAGTTCACCACCTTGGGCTTTATCTTTAAGCACATGCTGGTAAATCCATTCGTGGCTGACCAGCTTATAACCCTGCGTCTCAAGGTAACCGACTATCTGCTCTGGTGACCATTGATGCTCCGTTAAACGTTGCTCAATCAAGCGGATAATCTGCTCGTTTGTTATACGAGACTTATCTGCCGTCCTGCGCCGCTTATCGGTTCTAGCTTGTGCCAATTCAGCACGATAGCGACAGCATGTCGAGTCGACATTGCGTGCCATCTCACGACTGATCGTTGAGGCTGCTCGCTTTAACGTTGTAGCGATTGAACGCAATGAAAAACCTAGCGCATTGTATATCTGAATCTGGTATCTTTCTTCTAGCGTCAGCTGTCTGAACCGTGTCATCTTTGGCACCTGAATGTTTTGTGTGGTAACTAACCATTCTAAGACAGTTGGCCTCCACTTCTACAAATTTCAGGTGTTGCATTTATTATCTGAATTCAAGATGTGAATTGATGGGAGCTATTCAGATCAATGCGTAAATTCAGTGAATTAGAAAAGAAAATTATCGAAACGATGATTGACAGTCCAGTGACCTATTGTTTCCGCACGACCCACTGGCCGAGTTTGCAGACCATGTGAAAGCTTTAACGCAATTCACGCAAGCACAAATAAACGCGACTACCGAAAAGTTAGCCCAACGCAAAAGCAAAACCCCGGATAACGAAACCATCCAGGCCTGGTTGAAACAAAGAGGCATTAGCTTAGTTGATGAAAACACGCTAACACCATTCAATTGGCGGTTTGACGAACAAGCCTTCGAGCAAAAGCTACAAGACATGGGCAAGCGGATAAGGTATAGAAGGGTCGCAGAACACTGTCAGAGGTGATGCGGTTAAATGGAAATCACCAGACCTGGTGAATAACGAAATAGGTTGCGAAATAGTTAATGAATTATGAATGGATAATTGCTTTGGCTGCGGGTGTCCTTGCAGGTGCATTCGGTGGCCTTGTTGCGCCTTTATTGATTGAACGATTTCGTTCGAGTTTAGTGATTAGGCAGGAAGAAATTAAAAACCAATTAAAAAAGTCAGAGTTCTTTTTTGAGAATCAATATTTGGCAGCGAAAGAGTTCAGTGCGTTTTTTTATGCGTTGGTACCACAGAAGCAACATTTTGCGGATGAGTGGGATGAAGCAATGGGGCATTTAGCCACCGATTTACCGGATTATGGTGTGTATTTGAGTAGGTTTTTAGAGAAGTATGACGTGTTGCTCAGTGAAGAAACGATTAAATCAATATCTAATGCAATAAGTATTGTAACTGACTACATTGATGAAGAAACGAGCGTATCTGAAATACCAGAAAATTATCCTAAGTTTTTAGAACAGGACGCACCCAAATTTGGTGGTCAATTTTATAAAGCCGCCGAGTTGGCACATAAAGCTATCCGCGAAGTAATAAGAAAGCAGATTAAATAATGACACTACCCGATATATTGACATTTCTGGGGTTGTTAATTGCTGCATATGGGGCTACGCAAGATTATATTCGTTTAAAGTTTAGGTTAGCTTCAAATTTTTTGTTAATCGCTTTGTTAGTGAGTTTTTTGTTGCTTTACGTTTCGACATGGCAAGCATTAGAAGATGCTCTTAAAGAAACCTGTTCAATTGGTTGCTACCTGCACGGATTTTTGTGGGAATCGCGACACTTTATTCTGGTTACATTAAATTTGGTGTTGCTGTGGTGGTTATATCGTACGTTGAAGTTGCGTGGGAGTAACGTAAAGCAATTTACAGCTTTGGTTAAAGAGCTAAAATCCGAAAGCAACCAAGTCATGCTAGCTAAACTCATTAACGAGAATGTATCGACTTTGCTCGATTTACGGTTTGACGAAACAAAGCGTAATCAACTCGACGCCGAGTTTGTTCGTGAATTATTTGATTTGACGGTTGATGACAAACGCTTTGCCCAATCGGTACAAAAAAACAATGAACAGCTGGGGATTGAAATATTGAAAATTCTGGCCAAAAAGGATGTTTTCGCTACCGAGTTTTCAAATGCGTTTTTAATAAGTGCCCTAAAAGACCCACATTCATATGTTTATTCCAAGCTAGTAGAAGGGCGAACAAGCGAAATCACCGATTTGTTGCTAAAGCATCAAGATTATGAAAAGTTTGATTTGGGCTTAAACCTTTGTTGGGCCATATTAGAGTTGGTAGAAGAAAACTCAACATTGATGGCGCAGCGTTTTAACGAGGGACAAGAGTCTGAAACATTCAAGACAATTAACGGTTTGATTTCCACACTGGCACGACTCGCCCCCATACAAGCGCATTTGAGTAACTTGCCATACTACATTCAAAAAGAATGGCTTAAATTTGTTCGACTGGATTTTGAAGAAGATGAAACGATAGCATTTGAGTTGATGGTGCGTTTTTATGCCGCCCTAGCCGATTTACAGGCAAGTGCTAAAGGTGAAGCGCTACGGTTTGATTATTTAAACTATCTTTACTCAACACTACCAAACGATGTAACGATATCAAGGGCGAAGGCAATACGCTTAGGTTGCCCATATATTGATCTTATTTTTAACGAGCAGAACACAGGGCTTATAGAAAATAGCTTTAAACAGTTTAAGGAATTATTTGAAAGCTATGAGTACACACTGGATAGGAATAAAGAAAACCTGAAACAAATGTTTTTGGTTGTGCTTGATAAACAACGCGGACGGGGTGATTGTGAAGACTGGACACACTTTACAAATTCAGGTAATAAAAAGAAAAATGAGATTTGGGATGCAATGATTGCGTTTTTGAACAATGGTAACAAACATGGGTGATAGAGCGCTGACAGTCATGGTTTCTTCAACAGTCTATGGTGTAGAAGAGTTGCTCGACCGTGTTTATACATTGCTTACTAGCTTTGGTTACGAAGTTTGGATGTCGCATAAAGGGACTGTGCCTGTTTCTTCGACGTTAACAGCATTCGACGCTTGCCTTAACGCGGTCGAACGCTGTGATCTTTTTCTCGGCATTATTACAACGGAATACGGCAGCGGTGTGAGTGCGGGGAATCTGTCTATTACGCACCAAGAAATGAAAAAAGCCATTGAGCTGAATAAGCCGCGTTGGTTTTTGGCGCATGATCATGTGGTGTTTGCCCGGCGGTTGTTAAAAGATTTGGGTTATCCGGACGCACAAGCGCGTCAGAGACTGGCTTTGAAAAAACGCGCCGCCTCGGTTTCAGATTTACGCGTGATTGAACTATATGAAGATGCGACACTGGAAAGTTTGCCGCTTAGTGATCGGGCTGGGAATTGGGTACAAAAGTTTGACCGTGACGATGATGCAAGTTTATTTGTGCTTTCGCAATTTTCGCGTTATCAGGATGTTGAACAGCTTTTAGCGCAAAACTTAGCGGAGCCTCTCCTTCTTGCAGAGCGGATTGGGGTTCAGGATGAATAGACAGTTATCAGCGATTGCAAAGAATCTCGCACTAGGTGAATCAAGCGCGTTCGAGTTTAAAGCCAGGCTAAATGATGAAGCGATTGGCGAAGTCGTGTGTGGTTTTTTAAATGGGCAGGGTGGTTTTGTCGTAATTGGTGTGGAAGATGATGGCAGCGTGCGCGGTGTAGAAAATCCACAGATAGCCGCTTCCAGCTTGGAGAAACATTTAAAACAAAGTATCAAGCCGACGGTGCTATTTTCAGTGGATGTGCAGGCGTTTGATGGAAATTTTTTAATTGTGGTCGAAGTACCGGCTGGCAAAGATATTCCTTACGCTTATCAAGATACTATTTTTATCCGCAAGGCCGCTACGACGCTTAAAGCGGATGTGGAAACGATACGCGATATGATTTTGCGTAAACAAGTTGCCCCTGAGCGCTGGGAGCGTTTGTTTTCCCCCGAGCTTACGCAAAGTGAATTGTCTGTTGCCGCTTGTAGGCGCTTGCTTAATGAATCACCGCGTTTACCCAGTGATGTGAATGAGGAAAATGATGGGTTAATGCATCAGTTATCTTTGCTTTCATTAGCTAAATACGGGCGTTTAACCAATGCAGCGGATGTGCTTCTAGCGCAAAATCCACAAAAGCGCCATCCACAAGCCAGGGTGCGTGCGGTGGCTTACCATAGTAAAACCGATCAACATTATCAAGATTTAAAGCATTTTGAAGGCCCTATGCTAGAGGTGATTGAGCAGGTCATCGGTTTTATTTTGCGCAACACGCCGACTAGAGCACGGTTTTCTAATCAAAGCAATCAGCGTGAAGAAAGGTCACTTTACCCAGAAATGGCGATTCGTGAGGGCGTGGTTAATGCGTTTGCACACCGTGACTATGCCAGTGCACTGGGCGGGATTAAAGTAGAAGTGAGTGCGGATCAGGTACAAATTTGGAATTCAGGCAGTTTTCCAGAGGGCGTTACGGTTAATAAACTTGCTAAGGGGCATATTTCGGTGCTACGCAATCCGGATATAGCGCACGCGCTTTATTTGCAGGGCTACATGGAAAAACTGGGGCGCGGCAGTGTGTTGATAACCCAAGCTTGCCGCGAGGCTGGGCTGCCTGATCCCGTGTGGCAATCTAAGGCATCTGGGGTGACGCTGACTTTCAAAAACACGGAAGCTACCACGGAAGTAACCATGGAAGATGCCATGGAAGTGACCACGGATGTCGCAAGATTGATTGAGGTGATGGATGCAGCGCATTCCCGAGATGAATTGCAACAAAAATTAGGCTTGCGTAATAACGAGCATTTTAGAAAGCACTACTTAAAACCGGCGCTAACAGCAGAGCTAGTTGAAATGACGCAACCCGATAAGCCGAACAGCCCTAAGCAAAAATATCTTTTAAGCCGGTTGGGTAGAGCGATTAAGTTAAAGAGTCTAAGTTGAAAACAAGTAACTTTAAAAAAAACTATTATCAGATTGAAATAGTTCAAAGCGTCTTAAAAGCCTATGCGAGTTTTTAGGTTATGACCCTCGCTAAAAAAACCACCATTGGTATTGTTTGGAACTTCGCAGAACAGTTGGCGCGGCGGGGGGTGGGCATTGGCGTGACCTTGCTGCTGGCGTATTTTTTAACGCCGGTAGATTTTGGTTTAGTCGCGATGATGGCGGTGTTTTTGGCACTAGGCGCATCACTTATGGAATCGGGTTTTAAGCAAGCTTTGATTCGCTTAAAAGACGCAAGCCAAGTGGATTTTAACACCGCGTTTTATGCCAATATTACGCTAGGCTTGGTGGCTTATGCGATTTTGTTTGGTGCCGCGCCCTGGATTGCGCTGTTTTACGAACAACCAGGCCTGGTGGATTTAATTCGCGTAGCAGGCCTGGCAGTGATTGTGAATTCGTTGCAGGTGGTACAGGTTTCGATTCTCAGCCGCAACTTGAATTTTAAAACTCAACTCAAAGTGAATCTTCCGGCGGCGATTTTATCGGGCCTGCTGGCGGTGGCATTGGCGTATTTAGGTTGGGGCGTGTGGGCGCTGGTCGCGCAAATGCTGACTTCGGCCATATTGGTGGCGCTGTTATTATGGGCGCAACGTATTTGGCGGCCAAGTTTGAGCTTTAGTTTTGTCTCGCTTAGGCAGATGTACAATTTTGGTTACAAGTTGTTTTTGTCTGGTGTGCTCGATACGGTGTTCCGAAATATGTATGTGATCGTCATCGCCAAGTTTTTTAGTGCATCGGTGGCGGGCTTGTACTTTTTCGCGGAAAAGATAAAAGAATTGATGATTAGCCAGTTAGTGACATCAATTCAAACAGTCACTTACCCAGCCTTGTCCACTATGCAAGACGACAATGTGCGATTAAAAGCAGGCTATCGAAAAGTTATTGCGATGACCACGTTTTTGCTGTTTCCGGCAATGTTGTTTTTAGCGGCTTTATCACAGCCGTTGTTTGAGTTTTTATTGCCGGAAAAATGGTGGCCCGCGGTGGTCTATTTGCAGTTGATGGCATTAGCAGGCCTGCTGATTCCCATTCATGCAATTAATTTGAATATATTAAAAGTGAAAGGCCGTTCGGATTTATTTTTGTATTTGGAAATACTCAAAAAAGCAATGATCGTTTTGATACTTTGGGTGAGTTTTCAATACGGCGTTATTGGCATTTTGATTGGGCAGATTATCGGCTCTGTGCTGGCGTATATTCCCAATAGCTATTTTAGCTATCGCCTAATCGGCTATAGCGTTAAAGAGCAATTAGCAGATTTTATACCAGGCCTGGTACTTTCGGGGGTGATTGCCGGATTGATATTTGGATTGCAGGCTTGGGCACAATGGTGGGCGTTAGCCGAGTTAGTGGTGTTCGGCTTATTAGCAGGTCTGCTCTATTTAATCGGCGCACATCTGCTAAAACTGCACGCCTACGAACTCACCAAAGAACTCGTGTTGAAAAAGTTTAAGAAAGTTTAAAAAAGTTTGACGCAACTAAAAATTAAAGAAGCAAAGGTACATAACACCACATGAGAAACCTAAGAACCGAAGACGAAATCATCGCCAACTGGAAAGGCGACATAGACAAGCCCGTTGTGAGCATCTGCTGCATCACCTACAACCACGAACCCTATATCGAAGATGCACTCGAAGGCTTTCTAATCCAAGAAACCGATTTCCCATTCGAAATCCTCATCCACGACGACGCCTCCACCGACCGCACCGCCGACATTATCCGCGAATACGAAGCTAAGTATCCGAGATTGATCAAGCCTATTTATCAAACGGAGAATCAGTATTCCCAGGGTAAGCGAGCAACAGTGATTCTGCTTCCGAACGCACAGGGCGAATTTATTGCACTTTGCGAAGGGGATGATTATTGGACGGATACGAAAAAATTGCAGATACAGGCTGAATTCCTTTTGCGCAACCCAGAAGTTGTAATCACAGGGCATGATGCATTTATTGTGGATGAAAATGGTGGTCATATCAAAGACTCTAAATTGCCTAACCCACAAAAACGTGACTTTACAGGTGAGGATTTGATTTTGGGTAAGGCTTGGATTTTAACAATGAGTTGGATGTTTCGTAATGTCGACTTAGGAAATGTACCCGAGCGCGGAATGGTTAAAAACGGCGATAATTTTTTTGTGTCTTATTTAGGGCGATTTGGCGGTAGCCACTATCACGATGATATTAAACCTGCAGGTTATCGTGTTCACTCTGGCGGCGTTTGGTCGATGTTATCTGATTTGGATAAAAAAGATTCACAGCTAAACACTTGGTTTTGGATGTATCGCTATTATCAGCGGATTGGAGAGGGAAAATATGCGCGTCATTATTGGATGAAATATTTAAGGGCGCTATTTTTTAGAGCAAGTCTAAAAGATTTATCAAAAGAATATGCAATACGAGTTTTGTTTCTACGCGAACAAAAAGCATTGCTAAAAAAAGCCCTAGTTAAAATTGGAGTTATCAAATAATGAATTTCAATGAAGCGCACTATAAATCGACGCAGATGTTTTTATCCGTGTTGGTTTTTTTAGTTTCATTGTTGATTGTTGTGGTGGCTGTTCGTAATGAGCTGGGCTTGGTTTTGTCTGGTATTTTATGCACCACTTATGGATCTGTTTTGATTGCTATTGTGGTGTTGTTAAACCAGCAAGGTCGTGATGCTTTGTTGAGGTTTGAATCATCAGGCCTTGTTGAAAAATATATTGGTAAACACCCAGTTAAACTGCGCATAGCAAATATGTTTCGTAAACAATCAGTCTTAGCCACTTGGGGCATTGCATTTATCGTCCTAGGTGCGCTGTATTATAGTTTGGCGGCGGCTTTAATTTAACCAGGCCTGGTGCATAAGGCGTTTTTTGATTCGGTGGCGTTTGTTGGCAGGCTTGTTTGAAGTTGCGTAACTGCATGATGAAGTGAAATCGCAAATTCAAGATTTATCGGATGCCATCGCCAGCCAACTGCAAACCCAACAAGAACAACGCTCCAAACGCTGGGAAACCG
>JACUUF010000417.1 GCA_014859465.1 Methyloprofundus sp. | reverse complement strand
GGGGATTGGTACCCAGTTTGCAAATAAAGGAGCCGAACTTGCCACATCCGGTAATCGTGACTATGGAAATGTGAAAGCACATAACTCAACGCTTGACCAACAAATGCTGGCCATGAGAACCGTTAGTGGGAACATGGGGTCGGACTCTCATTTTGGAGGCGCAACACGACACCTAGACTACTCAGGCATTAGTGCCAGCGTAGGTGGGACATCGATGGCGATGCAGGCGCAAAAAGCGGCAACCATGCTTTCAGGTGAAGCATCCAAGGTTACACAACAAGCTACATCAGAGCGAAACCAAGCCTTTGAAGCGGCAAGCCAGTACACGGATAGAGCAACCAGCTCACTCATGCAGAGCTTAGGGGCTGGCAAAGGTTCCAATACCACCACCAATACATCCGAAACAGGCACGGTTGGTGGCTCATCGCAAACCGGCGTGGACATGACAACATCGAGTGAGGCGATTGACAAGCTAACAAGGGATGCGAATGCACGACTTGATGGAAGTATGCAGTTTACAATGGGAACACCAGGTCAAGGCGTATTTGGTACCGGTGCATCAGCCTCCGCATCTGGCGGTATCGGTATCGCCTTTAAAAAAGAGGATGGCACAACCGAGTCTGTTAAACTCGCCGATCTTGATAAGTGGGTTCGGTCTGCTTCGGGTGAAGAACAAGCACAGCGTGCACAGCAAGCATCACAAATATTTAACGCTCTAAGCGAAGCAACCAAAGGCGTAAATCAAGAAGCCTCAGATGGGTTCAAGCAAGCTGCAATTGCAAATGAAAAAATTGCCACCAGTCATGCAGTCGAGCGAACGGCACAAGATACTCAACAGCTAGCGTTAACCTATTCATCGGGCCATTTCGATAGTAATGAGCAGGCCAATCAAGCGTTAGCTCAGATTCAGCAAGCACGCGAAATGATGCTAGAGCGGCAACAATCGCTGCATAATCTATCACAAACCCATCAATCAACCCGAGAGAGTGCGACCGACGGGGTTGCTCTGTCTGGCCAAGACATTCCAGACCCAAGATCTCAGGTTCAGGCAGGTCTTCAAACAGGAAGCGGGGTTAGAGGTAAGGCAGAGGTTGCAGCAACTCAAGCTGACACACAAACAAGTGGTGTGACTGGGCGAATCTCCGCAGATACTGCAAGAGTCGATCTTCAAGCAGAAACCACGCTTGCTACGGCAAACGGAGCTGTGAACACACAAGAGGCTACGCTTGCGCAAAAACGTGACGATGCTAAGACTGAGGCAGAAAGAGAGCGAAGAACATCAACAGCTGGCGCTCTCGGAAGAGCCGCTGACGCGGGTAATGATTTTATTGATGGGACTGTTCAAAAGGGTGTCGAGACGCTAGATAAGGCTAAACGTTTTGTAAAATAAACAACCCCCTAAGAAGGGGGTTAATCTTCCCGTGTTGTCCAACCTGGTCTACTCGTAGGATTGGTTCCGTTATAAAACATGCTTGGATTACCTGGATAAAACATGCCCGGATTGCCGGGGTAGCCTTGAGCTTGGCAATCATTAACCCCACTAATTGAATTGAGGACTTTTAATCGCTCTAGTCTATAGGTTACAACATTGTAAAAAGCTGCTGGTCCTATAAAAAAAAGAAAAATTGCCATTATTGTGCCCACCCAATCGGTTTTTGGGTCTTCTAGGGCTATAAAAGTCATCGTTAAAACCCACGCAATCACAAATACCCACATCACAATTATCCGTGTTGGAAACATCAACGCTAATGTAGATTTCTGAGTTGGCGCAAACAGTTTTTTCCGTTTCAAAAAGCGTTTGTTTTCTTCAATATATTTACGGGTTAGCTCAAAGTCTGCCCGAACTTCATCTGTAAAATCGTTCGGGGAATAAAGGTGGATGTCAGACGCATACGCAATCATTTTTTCAGTTGGTTTTCTCATGGTTAAATATCCTAACTGCTGATAGGCATATAGTGAGAAAGTTAAGATAAATTGAAGATCACGCGACGTTAAGGCAAGAACAAAAAAGCACTCAGAAGAGTGCTTGGGTTGAATTGCTAGTTAAACACGCCATTGGCATGCATAATTAGCCGAGGAAGCAGTAAGAAAATGCCAATCAAAACCATCAGGCCTGGTTCATAAAGCCCACCAATAAGAGCTATAGAACCAACCGCCCATGTAACGGCAGAATGGCGCCAAGCCCACTTATCTTTAGCTAAAGGCAACACCAATGCTTGTGAAGAAGGCTTTGTGTTTACAGCATTCTCCTTAACAAGGTTCTCATGATTGAGTTCACGCGCCTCCATAAGCTCATTACGCTCAGCTTGCTCAAGTGCGTCCAGAAGCATCAATACCTCATAAAGCTCTTCGTCTTGCATTATTTTTCTCCAGTTAAATATTCTCAACTGGAATAGTGAAAGCGGAGTTAAATCTGTGGCCAAAAAAAACTTGACCACTACACGCTAATATTTGAGCAATTGCTGGAAAAACAACACAGAGAGGCCATGAGTGAAAAAAAGTGCTAGTTTTGCTCTTGAGTTTTGTTTGGTCGCTTCCACCCA
Source organism: Methyloprofundus sp. (assembly GCA_014859465.1). Classification (GTDB taxonomy): domain Bacteria; phylum Pseudomonadota; class Gammaproteobacteria; order Methylococcales; family Methylomonadaceae; genus Methyloprofundus. Next base: position 6,054 of record JACUUF010000417.1, on the reverse strand, counting down.
GAGGTTAATCCATCAATATGTTCATATAGATCGGGATTGATATGGTTCCACATGGGGTCTAGCACAAAGTCTACGCCTTCACGTCTTGCAAGTTTTGCGGCAGGCACAAAATCACTATCACCTGCAACCAATATCATTTGATCCACTCGCTCTTTAAGAGCTAAGGCTGCAATATCGGTTCCAATCATCATATCCACGCCTTTTTGTTTAACCTCTAACCGCACATCAGATTCGGTTAAATCAGCAATAGATATCCTATTATTGAGAAGATTTTTTGTAACATCAGGCTTAATGACCCATTCTTTTCCCCCGTCGAGCCGCCCAAGCCTGAGAGCAACTTTTCGTTGTTTTCTTAATGCGTTGTGAAGTTCATTTCTGAAAATAGCAGATTCTGTGTTTTCAAGATTAATCCCTTTTTTTGAAACAGGGTTTTGAATACGCTTTGTCAGCGGGATACAGTCATAAAAAATAATACGGTAAATAGATTTATGGTTGACCGTTTTCCCATTTTTTTTGTTTGAATGACGAACCGCTTGAAGACTTGCTGCAACAATTTTTCGAGCCATTTCTTCTGGGGCGGGGAAATCACCATATAGCGTTTTATAACGCTTAACTAGATAGGCACCATCGATTAATATCGCAACCTTGTTATCCATGATTTTCAATTCCCTGAAAACAAAAAAGCCCCAGATTTCAGCAGCCAATTATTGTTTAGGCTGGTTACTCTCAAGGGCGCTATTGGTTTATAAGAAAAATTTTACTCAGTCAAATAAAATTATCTCAAGAAGGGGGGGGTACTGTAGATCTAAATGATGGTCGCCAAGCCCTCAAGTAGTGCACGGTTCAATTGCTCATCATTCATCGCGCTTATTTGCACGTTATCAAAGCCAATGTAATAGTTGTTATAACCAACCAGAAAATCGTTTTCGGAAATAGGTTCGTCATAAATAATTTCCTCTCCTGATGCAGGGTCGTGGCCAGCAAAGCGCTGATCAATACACCCACGCTCCATGACATCAATATCTACACCCAGATCAAGGTCGGCAACAGCTTTTTTTAAACGATCTAAATTTGCACTCATATATCTCATTCCCTTATTAAAAAGTAAACATTGGGTAAACCCGTGTGTATAGAGTGCAGATGTTTTTCTAATTTGAACAAAACCTCAAACTTTTTTACTTTTTTTGATTTAAATCAAAAAAAACTGGAGCTTGAGACTATTGGGCGAACCTCACTATTTAAAGCAGTCGATCAAAAAGGAACATAGATATGAGATTGCTATTTATCGCAACACTGGCAATGCTTTCAGCCATTACAAACGCGACTACTATAGACCCCCTTCCAACCACTTGGGCGGGGCAGTTTAAGGGAATACCGGTTGAGCGTTCTAATATTGGAGAATGGCATGAGACCAGTGTTTTTGACGGAGGCTTGTTTCACTGGTTTGAAAAACACTTAGAAGATGGAACTGTTTGTACCTACGGAGTCAACGCTGAAACATTAAAAATGCTGGAGATAGCATCATGCAGATCACCAAGCCCCTAACCAAATCAACCTTTTGCTAAATATTCACTACTCCTGTTGAGCACATGTGCTTTGAGAAAATTTAACAGGAGATGAAAAATGAAACGTATATCCATAAATCTGCCAACAATTTCAGGCTTTGTAAAAATGTTAGATGCCCATGTCTTTTTCGCAAAAAGAAGAATCATGGAAAACGAAGTTGTTGAAGCGGTAAAGGATTTGAAGCAGCTAGACCTTCCCCAGTTGGGCGCTAATGGCATTCGAGTCTTGCTGGTTGACCCGGATTTGCCGCTAATTGAAGCGGAAAAACTGATTGAAGAAAGCAAGCTTCTTGGATACACCCTTTTAGTAAATAAGCCTGAAAAACCACTTTGTTGTGATGACTTTTCTGGCGCACTTTTGTAGTTCAACAAGCACTCCTCGGAGTGCTTTTTTGTTTTGGGTTGGTTGTGTATATGAGGTTAAAGAAAATTAAACCGCTTGCCGGTTTTCAAGACGCATTAGGCCTGTCTGCAATTGGTGGTGGTTTAGCTGCGAGCTTGCCTTATTTTTTAGGGTCTAGTGAGGCATTTGTAGCAGGTGCAATTTCAGCGAGTGCCGGTGCAAGTTTAATTGCATATAACCGAGCAAAGGATCAGTTAGATCGGGTTGATGCAACACTAGATGAAGACTTTATTCTACCTTCGGCAAAACCATACAAGGGCGAGGGGCTTATTGCTGGATTTGCGAAGGATTCAGGAAAGGAAGTTCCGGTTCCTTATGATCTTTTAAATAGGCACATAGCTCTAATAGGTGCTTCCGGGGTTGGGAAAACAACACTAGGCAAGTATTTTATTTTTCAACAAATGGTGAAGGGTGGTGGTTATATCTTCATTGATGCCAAACTGGATGCTGATACCCGGGATGAGCTGGGGTATTTGGCTAGAGTCATTGGACGGGCCGATGATTTTTATGTTTTAAACTTGGATGATCCTAGCAGCTCAAATACATATAACCCCTTGCTTGAAGGAGACGCGGATGAGGTGGCGAGTCGCATCATGAATCTTGCGCCTTCAGCCGAAAACAACCCTGGAGCTGATCATTATCGTCAAACAGCAAACCAAGCTTTAACAGTGTTTGTAGGCGCATTAAAGAAAGCCAATATTCTGTATGACTTTACAGACTTGACCATCTTACTCCAATCACCAAAAGCCATTGATGAGTTGATGAGAAAAATCCCGCCATCAAAAGAACGAATGGCACTAGAGGTTTTCTTGGATAAATACCGGGTTAAAGTAAAAGTTGGCGAGGAGTATCACTGGCAAGTTGATGTAACAAAGCTAAAAGATGCTCTTGGTGGCATGGCTGGGAGATTGGCTCAATTTGCACAAGGAAAGTTTGGTGAAATCTTTTGTACCTATAAGCCGGAAATAAACCTTACCGATATTGTCTTGAACAATAAAATGCTTTACATAATGCTTCCCACGATGAGTAAGGATGTGGCCGCGCTTAATGCTGCAAAAATGATTATGTCAGATTTAAGAACAGCGGTATATCGCGCCCAATCATTACCCGAAGCTCAACGCCCCAACCCAAAATACTTGATATTTGCCGACGAAATGGGGAGCTATGCCGTTCCAGGTATTGCAAGATTGTTTGAGCAGGCAAGATCGGCAAATGTGATTCTGATGCCGGGCTTTCAGGCTCTAGGTAACTTAGCAGAAACAAGCCCGGAGTTTGCGGACATTATCATGCAGAACAACTGGAATAAGGCCTATTTCAGATTTGGGTCTGTTAAATCAGCAAAAGAAATATCTGAGGCTTTGGGTACGACAAAAACCTACATCGAAACCCTCTCACAAGGGGAGAGCAACTCCGAAAGCAAGGTAACACTAAGGGTTGATCCGCAATTAAATGCCGCTGACGGCGACAGCCAAGGTTCAAGTTGGCGTGAACAAGAAACAGAGAAGGTGAGCATAGACAAGCTTTCTGCTTTAGGCATTGGTGAATGCATACTAACCATTGGGCACCGCTTGTACCACATAAGGATACCCAATCTAACCACACCAATAAAACACGCTGAAGGTGAGGAACGAGAAAAGCTCATATTTAAACCTTATAGGAGGCGCGTAAACATTAAGCACGGAATGACGTGCCTAGACTTTGCTAGCAAGTATCAACGCTTAATTTCAGCAGCAACGGAGCAACAAAAGTGAGCACGGTTTTTTTATATATTTCAATTGCTGTTCTAATCATCATGATCATTGCTAAATTGCCAGGCCTAGAGCATGCCCTAAGGCCACTCTGGGATGCATTAATAAAAGGTATTGCAGCAATATTGAATTGGGGCGTGCTTTGGGTAATGGCTGTGTTTAGAGAAGCGTATTATGCTCATAAGGTCTTCTTTTTTAATCTATTCAATCCTCGGCACAAGGTTAGGCCGGAGGAAAGGATAGAGGAGATAAATAAAAGAGGCGGAATTTAAAAAAAATCATCGTCAAGTTCAATTTTTTCTCTGAGACACACTATTTAGTATCGAAAGGTATTAAACAAAGGAGAAAGAAATGGTAGAGTTCATAGATGAAGATGCAGGTTTAGATTCGATTCCAGCGGAGCGTATTTTAGAGCTTGTGCTTAAACACAATCAAAGCCCCATTATGAGCGTTCAAGAGGTGTGTGACTTTGTAAAAATCTCCAAGCCAGTCATTTACAGAATGATAAAGACTGGAGAGTTTCCGCCACCACTCAAAACCACGCAACGACAGTCCGCTTGGTTTAAGCATGAGGTTGCTCGTTGGTTAGCCACTAGAAGGCGTGAGGTTTCACCTGTTTAGCCTGAGTCTGTCGCTACAAAAGTGGTAATAAAGTGGTAATGAATGGCTGTTATTGATAATAAAGTGTATTAAAAACAAGGTTTTTAGTTTTTGGTTCGAATCCCCCGCTCTCCGCCAAATCATGATTAAAACCCGACAATGTTCGGGTTTTTTTATGTCCTAAATTCTTGAAAAATAACGTTTTTAATCCTTTCTTGTAAAAAATAGGGGTTTTTCTAGGGAATTTGATTTTGTCGGTTTACTCATTTGTTTGTGAGTATGGTTGGGAGTATAGTAAGCGTTGTGAATTGAAAGTGTGAGTACGCTATGCTAAACAATACAAAAATCAAAGCCTTAAAGCCCAAAGAGAAAATGTACCGAGTAACAGATGGGTATGGTCTGGTCATTGAAATCAAACCTACCGGAAAGAAGATTTGGCGGTATCGTTGCAGAATAAATGGTTTAGCCACTATGTTTACTTTGGGACACTATCCAACGGTTACATTGGCAGAAGCACGTCGAGCTCGTGATGAACTCAGTGAGCAAATTAGAGCAGGAATTGATCCTCGCATCCCACCTGAAGTACCAGAGATCGAAGAAGTTGTTACATTTGAGGCAGTTTACCGAGATTGGTTTAAGCATAATGAAACTAGCTGGAGTGAGTCTTATGCTAAAGATGTTGATGAGCGTTGTTCTAACCATCTTTTACCTTACCTTGGATATAAGAATATCAAAGGAATCATGCCAAGTGACTTGATTCAGATTTTTAAACGAATCGAGGGAGGCGGCAAGTTAAATATGCTAAAAAAAGTTCGAGGTTATGCGAGTCGTGTCTTTCGCTACGCGGTAGGCATGGGTTACTGTAACTTTGATCCAGCAAGAGATTTGCCCAACGATATTTTTCAAAAAGAAAAGCCTGTACGTTATGCGCATGTAACCGATCCTAAAGAGCTAGGTTTGATAATGCGTAAAATTGAAGTCTACAATGGTACTTTCTATGTAAGAATGGCGCTTCGTATGGCTCCTCATGTTTTCTTAAGGCCGAGTGAGCTTGTGAGTATACAATGGGATGATGTCGATTTTGATGAACGTGTAATTCGTATCAAACCGCATCGAATGAAAATGAAAAGGTCACATCTCGTTCCAATGAGTAGCCAAGTGTATGACATTTTATTGGAGTGTCATGACATAAGAACTAGCAAACCCTATGTGTTTGAAGGGCCAAGGTTAAGCTTTTCTCACATTACACCTGATAGTTTACGGGTTGCGCTTCGCAAACTGAATATTTCGAGTGATGATTTGACGACGCATGGTTTCCGTCATATTGCCAGCACATTGTTAAATGAGCAGGGTTGGCCGCCAGATGCTATTGAAAAGCAGTTATCTCACGAAGACAGAAATAAAATCCGAGCCACGTATAACCAAGCCGAGTATCTTGATACTCGTCGAGAAATGATGCAGGCCTGGTCGGATTATTTGGTGAGTTTGATGTAAAAAAATAAGCGCCGATGAAAAGGCGCTTTTTTATGTCGGTAGGCTAAGCCACTTTTGACAAGGCCAAGTGGTTAATATGTCCATCTTTGAGTTTAGAAAACTCTTCAGTCAACTGCCACAGAGCACGATTGAGTTTCACATCCTCGCTCACGGATTGAATCGCACGGGTACGGACATTGCGCCCGTTGTATGAACGACCACGCAAGCCACCTTTAAACAGGTTTTCTTGCACGCGGTTGAACAC
>JACUUF010000024.1 GCA_014859465.1 Methyloprofundus sp. | reverse complement strand
TTAACTATTGTGTTCATCAGCCAAGAATGACATTGGCAACTACTCCACCCTTTTGTTTAAGGGATAGCTGAAAAGCAGCTACTTTAGTTTAGCGGTGCCCGCCATTACTTCGACTGCTATCTGGCTAATAATTAAAGCTTACCAAGCGACACTGTATTTATTTGAAATCCAGTGAAATCTACGCACGTATTTCGCCCATAGATAATCAAGATATCTTTTCTACATCAGATGAGAGTCTCTTTATTCTGAGCAGAATGCTTATACAGAAATGAGCCGACAAGGTATACTTAAACTAATTTTAAATAAGACTCTATGAACTCCTTATGCCAGTTGATATTTTAGCTACTTTACTCCTAACAACTGTTATCCAATCTTTATTTGGTGTCGGCATCCTCCTATTTGGCACGCCTCTAATGTTATTGCTTGGCTATGAGTTTAGCTATGCCCTCTCAGTTTTGTTGCCGATTTCTATCGCAGTCAATATACTTCAGGTACTAAAGCATTACAGTTATATCAATTTAAAGCTGTATAAAAATGTACTGCTATACAGCATTCCTTTCATTGTGCTGTTCTTATTTATTATTACCAATATTCAATTAAATCTCGGTTTAATCATCGGTATTTTTCTAATATTTGTCGCGTTAAAAAGTTTTTTCCCTCGTATCGATCAGACACTTAAAGCCATGATTCGCTATGAAAAACTGTACCTTATCTCAATGGGTATCGTTCATGGCATCACTAATCTCGGTGGTTCATTGCTTACCGCATTAGCGCATGAACAGAATCAACCCAAAAACATTACCCGCGCAACGATAGCTATATGCTATGCGACCTTTGCTCTATTCCAACTGCTTACCTTGTATTTTATAGGCTATGAGGGCGGCATGCCGTACGCTGACAATATGCTGCTATTGCAAACTTCTATCGTGGTATTTTTACTCACCGAAGAGTTCATTTACAATCAAATTGACAATAAAAGATATACACAATTATTTGCTGTATTCCTTGCTCTTTCTGGAGTTTTATTACTCTTAAAATCATTAAATTCTTAATTAAAAACAATAATAAACGGAGAATCCTATGAATGAATTTTTAAAGCGTAGCGCCAATTATTTTCTAATCGGTATTTTAGCTTTTATTCCTATTGTGGTTATTTTGCAAATCGTACTATTTATGAAAGAGCTGATCTCAGGCGCTTTTCAAGTCGTTTACGGTTACTGGGATAATTATTTAATTACTATTACTATTTTCGCTGTCAGCTTTTATTTATTTGCTTATGTTGGCTACCGTTTAACTATGGCGGGCAGCTCTTGGATTATTGGCTTAATTGATAATATTGTTAATCGTATTCCTTTACTAAATACCATTTATCGAGTGACCAAAAAAGTGGTTAATATGTTTTCTGGTCATGAAAAAAAAGGTGCCCGCGAAGTTGTCTTTACTGAATACCCCAAAGAAGATGTCTGGGTTCCTGCTTATGTAACCAATAAAAAAGAGGATATGTATGTGCTATTTATACCGACATCACCCAACCCGACTTCCGGCTTTACCGTGATTGTCCACGAATCAAAAATCGTCAAATCAAAAATGAATATAGAAGAAGCAACCAGTTTTATTATTAGTGTCGGCGTGGACCTTACTCTACGCGATGATTTACAGCAACTTAAGCCCAAACAACTACAATGATAAATCTACAAAATAACAGAAGGATAGCTGTTTCTTTAACGATATACTCTCTGTCGCTTATCCTGACTAAATTAACTTTAAAGCGCGATACTTAATTCTCAATACGCAGGTCAAAGATTAACCCCCAATTATTTAGCTTTATGAGTAACAGCATCGTAACAATTAGCCTAACCAGTCTTGCCCTTTCATTAACACCTGCGCTTTTAGTGCTACTGATTTTTACACGCTGGTCGCTGAATATCACAAACTCAGTGTATGCACTAACTCGTATGCTCAGCCAATTGTTATTGGTCGGTTATGCTTTAGCCTTTATCTTTGAATCACAGGATAGCTCGCTGATTTTATTCATTTTATGCGTTATGTGTGTAGCCTCAAGTTGGATTGCCTTAGGCTCGATAAAAGAATACCGAACGACATTATATCAACACGCTTTCTTTGCTATCTTTTTAGCTAGCGGACTGACTTTGACTTTAATTACCCAAGGTGTACTAACATTAGACCCTTGGTATGCACCGCATTATATGATTCCTATTGCAGGAATGATTTTTGCTGGGTCCATGAACAGTGTCAGCCTAGCAGCAGAGCGTTTCCACTCAGAGTTACAAAATAACACCTACATCCCCGCGCGCAATATTGCTTTTCAGGCGGCAATGATCCCAGTGGTTAATTCTTTATTCGCCGTCGGTTTGGTTTCTTTGCCTGGCATGATGACAGGACAAATTTTATCGGGTATTTCGCCATTTATTGCCGCACGCTATCAAATTATGGTGATGGCTATGATTTTTGGTGCTTCCGGCTTATCGACAGCGCTCTATCTAAGCTTTGTTAAATCTTTTTACTCAAGGCTTAACTATGAGCTTTAAAAACGCATCATCTTTTTCCAGAATACCTACTGCTATTCAACTAAATTTAGCCAAGAACCAAAGAGTCTTGGGTATTATTTTATCGGTCAGTCCTGCTCAACTAAAGCCCTATATAAAAGACTGTGTGGTCAATGAAGAAAGTTTAATGATTTATGTGAGCTCGGCAGTCTGGGCATCGCAGTTACGCTTTTGCAGCGCACAAATACAAACTGCCGTTAACACTCAAAGCAAGGAAAACATCAAGAAGGTTAGAGTTAGAGTGCTGACAGCCACCCCATTTAAAGCAGAAAAGAAATCGCCAAAAATCATTCCTTCTGCTGAAAATATAGAATCCCTCCGAAATAATGCGTATGCACTTCCGGAAGGAAGACTCAAAAATGCTTTATTAAGTTTAACTAATACCTTACTCAAACAAAATAAATAATTGCCACAACTTATTCGCCAGACCGGCTTTCAGCGGAACGCATAAAAGGAATAGGTGCGTCATCATCATTTTCAAAAGTGACCATTTCCCAAGCATCATGCTCAGCAATTAGCGCCCTTAGTAACTGATTATTTAAGCCATGACCTGATTTATAGCCTTGGTACTCACCAATTAAACTATGCCCTAATAAATATAAATCACCAATAGCATCCAGCATTTTATGCTTAACAAACTCATCAGCGTAACGCAAACCGCCTTCATTGATGATTTTGTCATCATCAATAACAATAGCATTATCTAAGCTACCGCCTAAGGCTAAGTTATTTTCTCTTAAAAACTCAATATCTTTCATAAAACCGAAAGTACGTGCGCGGCTTACTTCTCTGACAAAAGTTGTTGAGGAAAAGTCCATCGTAGCGGTTTTTACATTATCAGCAATTGCAGGATGCTCAAAATCAATAGTAAATGTTACTTTAAAGCCATCCATAGGCAAAAAAGCGGCCCATTTATCGCCATCAAACACCTTGACTTCACGTTTAATTCTAATATATTGCTTAGGTGCATCTTGCTCCTGCACTCCAGCAGATTGAATTAAAAATACAAAAGGACCCGCACTCCCATCCATGATCGGTACTTCAGCGGCAGTGACATCAACCAAGGCATTATCAATACCAAGTCCAGCCATAGCGGACAGCAAGTGCTCAATCGTTGATATTTTCACTCCATTTTGCACCAGCGTTGTCGATAACGTTGTTTCACCAACATTATGTGGCACAGCATCAATTATCACTGGCTCAGCTAGATCTACCCGCCTAAATTTTATTCCTGTATTAACCGCAGCAGGATGCAAGGTTAAGTAAATTTTATCGCCCGTGTGTAAACCGACACCTGTTGCTCTAATCGTATTTTTTAATGTTCTTTGTTTAATCATTAACCTTACCTAACAAGCTTATTAAATAAGCTTAGCTACTACACCTCTCTATTACCTGTTGGGAGCGCGAGAAACATAATAAAAAAAAATCACACCGATACTGCACTGTACAGATAGTATTTCATTCTCGTTCCATAAGAAGAAAATAAGGGGCGCGAAATAATGAATCTTTTTCGTATATTTTTAGACGTGTTTCTTTTTGAGAGCTTTATTTACACCTAAAAACACACGACTGAGTATTTTAATTAATATTGCACTTTTAAGCGTAAAAAAGTATCTAGCGCATGCTAGGAGAGAGATCTTAACAGTACGCTAGATAACTTTACTGAAAATTAATCAGCTTGGCGTCTTAAAAAAGCGGGGATATCTAAATAATCCATATCCGAGCTATTTTTAGGCTGCACACCAAAACGCGTTTCTCTACCATCAGCGGCATGTTTACGACCAACAGATGGCGTATCTAAATTAGAATAGTCATTACCTGCAGTCGCAATACTGGGAGGAACTAATTTCACCGGCGCACTCGCTGCTTTTTGACCACCCATCCCGGTTGCAACTACGGTTACTTTAATTTCATCACCCAAACTCTCATCAATAGCGGTACCAATCTTAATAATAGCCTCATCCGATGCGAAGCTATGGACAATATTACCGACCTCATCAAACTCGGCAATGCCCATATCAGAGGCCGTAATATTTACCAAGATTCCACGCGCACCTTGCAAGTTAATATCTTCCAATAAAGGACAAGAAATCGCTTTCTCAGCCGCCATTCTTGCTCTATTTTCGCCACTAGCAACACCCGTTCCCATAATCGCCGCCCCCATGCCTGACATGACAGTTTTAACATCAGCAAAATCAACATTAATCATACCTGGGTGGGTAATGAGCTCAGTAATACCTTGCACAGCATCAAGTAAGACATCATTGGCCGCTGAAAATGCTTTCATCATGGAAACATTGGCACCTAATACAGGCAACAGCTTTTGATTAGGAATAATAATTAACGAATCAACATATTTCTCCAGTTCAATTATACCCAGTTCAGCGACGTCTTTTTTCTTTTTGCCTTCAAAATCAAATGGCTTAGTAACTACAGCAACCGTTAAGATATTCATTTCTTTAGCAATTTGTGCAATAACGGGAATAGCACCCGTACCTGTCCCCCCGCCCATTCCTGCTGTCAAAAACAACATATTCGCGCCCTCCAAAACATCGCGAATAACCTCCTTATTCTCTTCAGCCGCCTCTCTACCGATATCTGGATTTGTCCCAGCCCCTAAGCCCCTGGTTAACTCAGCGCCTAACTGAATAACACTGTCAACCTTTAAACGGCGTAATGCTTGCGCATCGGTATTGGCACAAATAAATTCAACGCCATCAAAATGACTATTCACCATATGATTAACAGCATTACCGCCACCGCCACCGACACCGATAACCTTAATAACCGCATTCTCCAAACCTAAATCCATTAATTCATATTTCATGATGCTTGCCCAATAAACATTATTTAAAAATTATTTTGAAACCAACTTTTCATTCTTGAAAAGATACCTTCATTCGTCTCCAACAACTGCTCGTTACTTAGAAAGTGATCTCTCCCATAAATCAATAAGCCAACACCAGTTGAATAAATTGGGTTTTGCACAACATCGGTCAAACCCGAGACATGTTGTGGAAACCCTAAACGCACTGGCATATGAAAAATCTCCTCAGCCAACTCAACAAGCCCTGCCACCTTAGAGCTACCACCGGTCAAAACCATACCGGCGGCAATCAAGCCTTCATAACCACTACGGCGCAATTCAGCCTGCACTAAAAGCATTAACTCTTCATAGCGCGGCTCAATAATTTCCGCTAAATTTTGTTTTGAAATTTTACGTGATGGCCGATCACCAATACTTGGCACATCAATCATTTCATTAACATCTGCCAATTGCGTTAAAGCACAAGCATGCAATAGCTTAATTTCTTCAGCATTTTGCGTAGGCGTGCGTAAAGCTACGGCAACATCATTAGTAACCTGATCTCCGGCAATAGGAATCACCGCCGTATGCTTAATCGCGCCACGCGAAAAAATAGCAATATCTGTTGTGCCCCCCCCTATGTCGATAAGACATACACCTAGCTCTTTTTCATCTTCAGTCAAGACTGAAGCACAAGAAGCTAGCTGCTCTAAAACGATATCATCAACATCTAATTGGCAACGACGTATACACTTAATAATATTCTGCGCGGCGCTGACACTACCCGTTACCATATGCACTTTTGCTTCTAGGCGTATACCTGACATACCGATAGGCTCTTTAATCCCCTCCTGCATATCGATAATAAATTCTTGCGGTAATATATGCAGTATTTTCTGATCGGCAGGAATAGCAACAGCACGAGCTGAATCAATAACACGGTTAATATCATATTGCGACACCTCCTTATCTCTAATCGCGACAATTCCATGAGAATTTAAACTCTTAATATGGCTTCCTGCAATCCCCGCATACACAGACGTAATCTCACAGCCCGCCATTAACTCAGCTTCCTCCACTGCTCGCTGAATTGAATTGACAGTCGACTCTAGGTTAATCACTACGCCTTTTTTTAATCCACGCGAAGGCGTTGAGCCAATACCGATCACTTCAACCTCACCGGCATCATTTATTTCGCCAACGATAGCCGCGACTTTAGATGTTCCAATATCTAAGCCTACAATTAAATTACGATCTGTTTTTTTTGCCATTACTTTTGCCTTTCACGCTGCTTTTAAGAGCCAGATTGCCCTTACCCTTTAAATCCTTAATTCTCAATAACTTACCATCTGATCTGTTCATTTTCTCGCCACCGCACGGCATAGCCATTTGGATAACGCATATCCACATAAGCCATCTTATTCACCAACTCACTGCCTGATACAACAAAGGCTTTGAGCAGCAATGTCAGTTTATTCAATGGCTCAAACCTACCTAACTGCACTGTCATGCCATTTTCCATTACTAACAACCAAGATTGTCGATTACTCACTCGAAATTCTGTTAAGCGCAAACCTTGATCCATAAGACTAACTCTCAAGCCATACATGATTTCCAGTAGTTGCTGCCGTTGCTCTGCAGGACCATATAACGCCGGCAAAAACTTAAATTCGTCTATATTTAATGGTTTAAAAACCTCGCCACGAACATTTAATAAACCGTCCGTTTGCCAACGCACTACGGGTTTTTGCTCATATAGCTTCAGCTTAACACCATCAGGCCAAATCCGCTGTACCTGAACCTTTTCTGCCCATGGCAAACTCATTACCGCTTGCTGTATTTCTTGTAAATCAATTGCAAAATAGCCATCTTGAATCAAGGGGATTATCTTGCTTTGTATATCTTCTTTACTAATGTATTGGAACTCCCCTTCAACGCCGACATGTCTTATCGGCCTCGCTTCTTTTATCATGTCCTGTAATAATGGCCAAACGAGCATGCTAACCGCCACTATTAATGCGCCCACAGCGATTTTTATCTGTGCTCGCCAAGCGATCATTTAAAACTCGTTTCTAAAATACGCCACACTAACTGTTCAAAACTCAATCCTTTGGCTTTCGCCGCCATGGGTACCAAGCTATGATCCGTCATACCAGGGACAGTATTCACCTCAATTAACTGAGCTTGCCCTTGCTCATCAATAAACACATCGACACGCCCCCAACCAGTCACGCCCAGCACAGCACAAGCCTCTAAGGACAAGCGAATCAGTTCAGCTTCAAGGGCATCGCTCAAGCCTGCTGGACAATGGTACTGCGTTGTATTAGCTCGATACTTAGCATCAAAATCATAAAACGCATTAGGCGTTTGCAAGCGAATAACAGGCAACCCTTCGCCCTTTAAAATACCAACCGTATACTCTTTACCTTTAACCCATGCTTCAGCATAAACATCACACTGATATTCGGCTGCAGCTTTCCAGGCATCAAGCAACTCCTGTTTAGTTTCCGCCCTACTCATGCCTAAACTAGATCCTTCTTGGGCTGGCTTAACAATAACGGGGAAACCTAACGCATCTATACAGCGCTTAATATCACGTTCGTTTTGCAATAATACCCATTTTGGCGTCGGTAAGCCTGCCCCCTGCCAACACAGCTTAGTACGCAACTTATCCATGCTTAAAGCAGAAGCCAGAACTCCACTACCTGTATAAGGTATCCCCAAGGTCTGCAGTAAAGCTTGCAACACGCCATCTTCACCACCACGCCCATGTATGATATTAAACACGCGATCAAAAGAGGCGCCACTCAAAGCTTCTAAAGCATTGGTTTTTACATCAATCACATGGGCATCTACTTTATTATTTAATAAAGCTTGATACACTGCGTTGCCACTGCTTAAAGAAATGCCTCTTTCGGCGGCGGTGCCGCCCATTAACACGGCAACACGTCCAAAATCTTTGGCATCTTTTAACGCAACAGATTTCATGCCAATTTATCCCCTATTATACAAACTTCTGTCTGTAACTCGACCCCTTGCTGCCTAGAAACTTCGCTTTTTACATAGCCAATTAACTGCTCGATATCTAACGCCGTGGCGGTTCCTGTATTAACAATAAAATTAGCATGCTTTTCCGAAACAACGGCACCTCCAATGACATACGATTTTAAGCCACTCGCCTCGATTAATCGTGCTGCAAAATCATGCTCAGGGTTCTTGAAGACAGAACCACAGGTTGGTAAGTTTGTCGGCTGAGTCGCAGCTCTTTGTGCCAATAGCCTCTTTATCTTATCTTGTCCAGCCAAATCAATATCAGCACTTAACCTTAAAATGGCGGATAAAAAAAATGCATTATTTACCCCGTTGACCGCACGATAACCAACCTCAAATTCATGAGCACCGCGCGAACTTATTGTGCCACCACGAGATATCATTTCAACACTTTCAACCAAGCTCCACGTGTCAGCACCAAAAGCGCCGGCATTCATTTTCAATGCCCCCCCCATAGTGCCAGGTATACCAGCCAAAAACTCAGCACCCGATAAGCGATGTTCAGAACAAAAACGTGCTACATGAGCACAAGGCACACCACATTCGACATAAACACGCACCTCATCTAGCAAGTACATTTGCTTTACTTTGCCTTTGGTGTTGATTACCGTACCCTTGAGGCCGCCATCACGAATCAACACATTACTGCCCAAGCCCAACAAAAGGACAGGTTCGTTATCAGTTAAACTAGCTAAAAACAATTGCAAGTCTTGTTTATCAACCGGTAGATATAATCTTTCTGCCTCACCACCCACGCGCCAGCTAGTATATTTCGCTAATGACTCACGCTCTAATAGTTGCCCATTAAACGATTGACTTAACTGATTCATTGCACCAATAACTCAGCTATCTGCTGTGGTAGCTGCGTAGCAAGATGCCCAACATTACCTGCGCCCATGGTCAGCAAGACATCATTAGCCTGAATAATACCTGCCAAAATACTCGCTAAATCTTCAATATTTTCCACAAATACAGGATCAACTTGCCCTCTAATACGAATAGCTCGCGTTAATGCACGACCATCTGCACCATTTATTGGCTCTTCACCTGCGGCATAAACTTCCAATAAAATCAGTACATCAGCACTTGATAGGGTATTAACAAAATCTTCAAATAAATCTCTAGTTCGAGAGTAACGATGCGGTTGAAACACGACCACCGAACGTCTATCAGGCCAAGCTTGCTTTAACGCCTCTAAAGTTGCCGCAACTTCTCTAGGATGATGCCCATAATCATCAACTAAAGTAACAGAACCTTGCGCTAGTTTTAGCTCACCATTTAACTGAAACCGGCGACCAACACCTTTAAAATTAGCTAAACTTTCAATGATTGCGGCATCATTAACATTTAATTCCGTGGCTACAGTAATCGCAGCAACAGCATTTAACATATTATGCCAACCTGGCATATTTAAGGTAACGGTTAAATCTTTATGCTCCCCCCAGCGCCTAACAGTAAAAGTAGTGCACATACCTTGCTGTTTAACATCAAAAATATGCGCATCAGCCTCAGCACATACGCCATAAGTTCGCATAGGTTTAGAGAGTTGCGGTAAAATTTCACGCACACCTTGATCATCTATACACAGAACCGCTAAGCCATAAAAAGGGATATGATATAAAAACTCGATAAAGGTGTCCTTTAATCGCTTAAAGCTCCCCTCATAGGTCTCCATATGATCCTGATCAATATTAGTGATCACCGCAATAATCGGTTGTAGGTGTAAAAAAGAGGCATCACTCTCATCCGCTTCAGCGACCAAATACTGACCTTGACCTAGTTGAGCATTCGTTCCTGCACTATTTAAACGACCACCGATGACAAAAGTAGGATCTAAATCAGCTTTCGCCAAAATACTTGCGACTAAACTGGTCGTCGTTGTTTTACCATGCGTGCCCGCCACTGCAATACCAAAGCGAAAGCGCATCAATTCGGCTAGCATTTCTGCACGCGGAATCACCGGAATACGATTTTCGTAAGCATACTTTACTTCTACGTTTTGCTTATTCACCGCTGTCGAAGTCACCAGCACATCGACATCCGCAACATTTTTCGCGTCATGACCAATAAAAACAGTAACACCCACAGCTCTTAACCGATCAGTCACAAGACTTTCTTTTATATCTGAACCAGAAACTTCACAACCCAAATTAGATAAGACCTCTGCAATACCACTCATGCCTGTGCCACCGACACCGACAAAATGGACTTTACGCATGTTTGTTAAACGTTCCCGAATAATCTGATCAATTGAATTGTTCATGCTACCGCCTCTATCATGCACTGCTCTGCGACTAACTCGGTTGCATTCAACTTTGCGCTTTGTCGTGCTGCTTTTGCCATTTCTGCTAAGCGTGTCGAGCAATGTGTAATTTGTTCTGCCAAAAATGGCCCCGTTAACTGTTGCTGTGCAATTAAAATTCCTGCACCTGAAGCCACTAAATACTGTGCATTGGCTGTTTGATGATCATCTATCGCATAAGGGTAAGGCACTAAAATACTAGGCACACCTAAGGCCGCAACTTCACTTATTGTCATAGCTCCAGCACGGCAAATCACCAGATCAGCCCATGTATAGGCATCAAGCACATCGTCAATAAATTCTGTAACTTGTGCCTTTAGCGATTTATTTTGATAGGCCCGCGCTACTAACTGACGCATTGCGGCACCAGTTTGATGCCTAACCTCTATAGACTTATCCAGTAAAGCTAGCGCCTCAGGAACCACTTCATTTAAACGCTGGGCGCCTAAACTACCACCCATAACTAAAATATGTAATGTGTCAGAATAATGCTTTTTTTCACTGCGCTGTTGAGTTAATGTCTGGCGCAAGGGATTACCCGTAAAAATAGCCGATTTCGCCGTTGCAAAACTATCCGGAAAAGCCTGCAGCACCTTATCCGCGATAGCCGATAACAAGCGATTGGTAGTACCGGGCACTCGATTTTGCTCATGAATCAGCAAAGGAATACCCATCAATTTAGCCATTAAACCACCTGGCCCAGCAACAAATCCCCCCATACCTAAAACAACATCTGGCTTTCTGGCTTGTAAAATCTTTCTCGCTTGCAAACAAGATTTTATAAGCATTAGCGGCATCTTAAACAAAGCCCACACACCTTTACCGCGCAAACCATTAACCGTTAACCAATCAATTTCAATCTTATTTGCAGGCACAACACGACTTTCCATGCCTTTATGCGTACCAATCCAGCTGACTTGCCAGCCTTGCTCTGCTAAATATTGCGCCACCGCAAGAGCAGGAAATACATGCCCTCCGGTTCCACCTGCCATAATAACGATACGTTTACTCATGCCTAGATGCCTTATTTTTCTGTAAAGTAATCATGTCACTATACACTCTATAAAGCAGAGCCATTGCAGCACACATAACAATCATACTGCCGCCACCATAACTCATAAACGGTAAAGTCAGGCCTTTAGTAGGCAACACGCCCATATTGACGCCCATATTGACAAAAGACTGGAAGGCAAACCAAATACCTAAGCCATAAGCAATAAAGGCGGAAAATTTCTCATTTAATTGCTCGGCCAGTGCAGCAATCACAAAGGCCCGCCATACCAGCAAAGCAAACAAGATAATGACACCCACAACACCCAGTAAACCCATCTCCTCAGCAATCACTGAAAATAAAAAGTCCGTATGTGCTTCGGGTAAATAAAAAAGTTTTTGTACCCCGCTACCCAAGCCTACTCCTGTCCATTCACCGCGACCAAAGGAAATCAAAGCTTGCACTAATTGAAAGCTTTTACCAAAAGGATCCTCCCAAGGATGCAAAAAGCTAGTCACCCTTGCTGAACGATAATCCGAATACACAATAGCTAAAACACCTACACCAATAATGCCAAAGATTAAGACCACAAATTGCTGCAAGCGCGCACCACTTAAAAACATAACCCCCATGGCAATAGTAACAATCACCACAGCAGAACCCATATCTGGCTCGAATAACAATAAAACACAAGCGCTAGACAACAATAACAGCGGGCGAATTAAGCCATAAACAGATTCACGCACAAAATCATGATGCCTTGTCACAAATCCAGCCATATAAATAACGACAACAAGTTTCATGATTTCTGAGACTTGCACTCTGATGCCTAGCAGTGATAGCCAGCGCATACTGCCATTCACTTTTATACCAACCCCAGGGATTAACACCACGACCAATAAAACTAAACCGACAAAAAACAAGACAGGCCCTGTTTTCTCCCAAAAACTCATAGGCACCAAACAAACACAAAAACCAATCACTAAACCTAAAACAATATGCAGCAATTGCCGCATAGGATAATGCAATAAATTCCCAGTTAACTTCGCGCCTAAATGCAAAGAAGCAGAAGACACCATAAGGTAACCAAAAACAACCAACGTTACGCAAACAAACACCAATGTTTTATCAAAATAAATATTTGCATTCGCCAGTTTTGCTAACTGCTCACTGATATTCATTTTTCTAAAGCCTTTACCTCGCTGATAAACACGGAGCCTCTTTCTTGGTAATTAGAAAATTGATCCAAACTCGCACAAGCAGGCGACAATAATACGGTATCACCAGATTGAGCAATTTTTGCTGCTTTCTTAATCGCTTTTTTCAATGTACCCAGTTCATATACGGGCACAGCATCATTCACAGCTTGCTTAATCAGCACGCCATCTTTACCAATTAACAGTAAAGCCTTAACTTTTTCTTTTAATATAGGCACTAATTCGCTCATATCTGCGCCTTTTGCCTCACCACCAGCGATCAAAATAACATCGGCATTTTTGAAGCCTTGCAAAGCTGCGATACACGCACCTACATTGGTTGCTTTAGAGTCATTGACCCAACTAACTCCATCTATATTAGCGACAAACTGCATTCGATGCTTTAAGCCTTTATAGTGACGTAAAGCCTCACACATTGCCGCTTCTGGCAACCCTAATACACCACCCAATGCTAATGCAGCCAAAGCATTAGCCTGATTATGTATCCCAGCGACCAACAACTCATTAACTGCCAATATAGGCCGGCCATGCAATGCTAAAAATTCACCTTCTGGGATGCTAATAACAGCGTAATCAGCCTCTTGTTGCAGACCAAAAGTTAACGCATTTCTACCTGCATCACGCATTGCAATAACTGCGGGATCATCTGCATTAAAAAGCATTACGCCATTGCCGCCGTAGACTTTGCGCTTTTGTTCCGCATAAGCCGCCATACTTACATATCTATCTAAATGATCAGCTGAGACATTAAGTAGGGTCGCTGCAACTGCATTTAATTGAGTGGTTCGCTCTAACTGAAAACTAGACAACTCAAGTACATAAATCTCTACGTCATCAGCCAGCAAGTCGAGTGCTGGAGTACCTAAATTACCACCCACCGCTGTATGCTTCCCAGCCGCTTTAGCCATTGCACCCAACATGGTTGTTACCGTGCTTTTACCATTAGAACCTGTAATGGCAACAATCGGTTTATCTACCGAACAAGCAAACAAATCTATATCACTTAAAGAGTAAACGCCTCGTGCCAGCGCTTGCTTAATCAGAGGCTCCTCCATAGAAACGCCAGGACTGACAATAATATGCGTCGCCAAAGCAAACACTGCCGCATCAAAGCCGCCAGTAAATACTGGAATATCAGGCATCTCAGCCAATAAATCATCATTAAATGGTGGTTTATCCCGACTATCAACAATCGCAAACTGAATACCTAACTGACGTAAATAATAAGCCACCGACAAACCCGTTTTACCTAAACCAACAACCAAAACTTTAGCCGTCTCCTTATTTAGGGAGAACTGTTTATCTAATGCTTTTAAAATCACCCCATTATTCATCTGCTATCTCAACTTTAAGGTAGATAATCCGATCAATACTAAAATCACGGTAATAATCCAAAACCTGACAATTATATGTGGCTCTGGCCAACCTTTTAATTCGAAATGATGGTGTATAGGTGCCATTCTAAAGACCCGCTTACCCGTCAATTTAAACGAAGCAACCTGCATAATTACGGACACCGTTTCCATGACAAACACTCCGCCCATAATTATCAAAACAATTTCTTGGCGCACTAAAACAGCCACAACACCTAAAGCCGCACCTAAAGCTAAGGCCCCAACATCACCCATAAAAACCATTGCTGGATAAGCGTTAAACCATAAAAAGCCCAAGCCTGCACCGACTAATGCCGCGCAAAAAATAACCAATTCTCCAGCTTTTGGAATATAGGGAATAACCAAATATTCAGCGAACCCGACATGTCCGCTTAAATAAGCAAAAATCGCTAATGCTCCAGCAACCATAACGGTTGGCATAATTGCCAAACCATCCAATCCATCGGTTAAATTCACCGCATTACTAGTGCCAACAATAACAAAATAGGTCAGAAGCACATAAGTCCAGCCCATATCAATGACGACCTCTTTAAAAAACGGCACGATAAATTGAGTTTCCGCGGGAACTTGAGCTGTTTTAAATAAAAAAATTGCCGCAGTTAAAGCAATAAAAGATTGCCAAAAATATTTAGCCCGGGCGGATAAGCCATCGCTATTACGTAATTTAATTTTCTTATAATCATCAACAAAGCCGACCACGCCATAAGCCATGGTGACCAATAACGCGACCCAAACATAACTATTGCCTAAATCACTCCAAAGCAAAGTACTAACCGCAACCCCTACCAAAATCAAGGTACCACCCATTGTGGGTGTTCCCGCCTTCTGATAATGACTTTCGGGGCCGCACTCACGCACACTTTGACCAATATTGTTATTACTTAAGCGGCGAATCATGGTTGGGCCAACCATGAATGAAATAATCAAGGCTGTTAAGGCGCTCAAAATAGCGCGTAAGGTCAGGTATTGAAACACCTTAAAACCAGGATGAAACTGAGCTAAATATTCAAATAAATACAGTAACATGCTTATTTTTCCACCTTATTCACCAATGCATTAACCACATTTTCCATTCTTTGTGCTCTTGACCCTTTGACCAATAACACAACCTTAGAGCAGATTGATTGCTGTACTGCTACTATCAAATCTTCTTGCTGTGCAAAAAACTCGGCACCAGCACCAAAGGCTCTTACCGTATTTTCAGCCAGTGTCCCGGTCGCAAATAAGCGCGTGACACCTGCCCGTTTAATCTGTTCGCCCATTTCGCTATGTAATTGTTCGCTCTCTGCACCCAACTCACCGAATGCACCCAAAGCCAGCCATAACTCACCTTTACAATTTTTGAGTACTTCTAAAGCAGCGGCCAATGAATCAGGATTAGCATTATAAGTATCATTAATAACGCTATATCCAGTTTTAGTGACACTTAACTGCAAGCGGCCTTTTACCGCTGTAACTTGCTCTAAACCCGCTTGAATCTGTTTTATTTCAATACCTAACGCCAAGCAGGCGGCGCTAGCAGCCAAAGCATTTTTAACATTGTGCTCGCCAGCCAAAGCCAATCGTATCGGCACTCGCTTATTGTCACTAAGCAAATCAAACTGCGTGCAAAACTGCTCACCTGCAAAACCGGTTACGACATTTTCTGCTGTGACATCAGCATTGGCATGCAAGCCAAAGGTAAGCACTTTACGTTGCCCAGCAATCGCGAGCCACTGCGCAAAAAAAGCATCATCTGCATTTAAAATCGCAACACCTTGCTCAGTTAATGACGCAATAATTTCTGCTTTCGCTTGCGCTACGCCTGCGACACTGCCAAAGCCTTCAATATGCGCGGCACCAACATTAGTAATAACAGCCACATCAGGTCGTGCATAAGCACTGGTATAAGCAATCTCACCGGTATGATTTGCGCCCATTTCTATTACCGCAAATTCATTCGCCGCTTGCAAACGCAATAAAGTTAAAGGCACGCCTATATCGTTATTAAAATTACCCTGAGTAAACAAAACCCGATAATTAACCGCCAAAATAGTGGCGACCATCTCTTTTACTGTCGTTTTGCCATTACTCCCTGTAATGCCACACACTTTTACTTGTGCTTTATCTCTAACAGCGCCAGCCAACTTAGCCAAAGCTAAACGTGTATCCGATACAATAATTTGCGCTTTATCAGTAACAACTTGTTTGGCAACCAATAAGGCTAATGCCCCCATCGCTTCAGCTTGGGCAATAAAATCATGGCCATCAAATTGCTCGCCTTTAACAGCGACATACAAATCACCGGCTAGCAAAATGCGCGTATCAATACAAACACCCGAAACCGTTGCATCAACACCGATTAATTGTCCTTGTACAGCGTCAGCTATTTCTTGCAAAGTCATTAAAATCATAAATCCAATAATTCCTTTACAATTTCACGATCACTAAAGGGCAGTTGTACGCCTTTTATCTCTTGATAATCCTCATGACCTTTGCCAGCAATTAAAACTATATCCTTATCTGAGCTCATTAAAATCGCTTGCTGTATGGCACTTTTTCTATCATTAATCACACAAATCTTGGTCATTGAAAGGCCGGCGATAATCTCATCAATAATGGCCTGCCCAACTTCAAATCGCGGGTTATCATCAGTAACAATTACACAGTCGGCAAGCGCTTCAGCAATACGCCCCATTTGTGCGCGCTTACCCTTATCTCGGTCACCACCACAACCAAAAATAACCGTTAACTTAGCCGTGCAATGCCGCCTTAAAGTTGTTAATACTTTTTCCAATGCGTCCGGTGTATGTGCATAATCGACGACCACCATTGGCTTAGTCATATCCCCTGTAAAGCACTCCATACGGCCAATAATCGGTTTAATTCTTTCTATCGCCTGCAAACACTCAGCAATAGGTTTGCCCATCGCCAACAATACCGCCAATACCGCCAAACAATTCTGCAAATTAAAATCACCTAACAAAGCAACCTTAAGCTTATGTTGCTGCGCCTGCCAAAATAGGTCACATTCAATACCCGATAGCGAATATTGCACATTTGTTACTTGAATGCTGGTATCTTTGGCATAGCTTTTATTTTGCAGGCTATAAGTAAATACTGGCACTTGCCTAGAAATAACCGCTAAAACCCGCTGCGCATAAGCATCATCCAAGTTGACCACGACATACTGCAAATCTGGCCATTGCACTAAACGTAATTTAGTTTGAAAATAAGCCTCCAAACTGCCGTGATAATCTAAATGATCACGACTCAAGTTATTAAACACTGCGCCGCTAAAGTTAATAGCATTAACGCGCCCTTGCCCTAAGCCATGCGATGACACTTCCAGCGCAACATGTTTTATATTTTGCGCGACAAACTCAGCACAGATTTTTTGTAACATTAACGCATCAGGCGTCGTGTTGCAGGTTCTTTGTAAATTCGGATAAATACCCCAGCCAAGCGTGCCAATCACCGCACAGTCATCGAGCACTTGCGCTAAAAACTGACTGCATGAGGTCTTACCATTGGTTCCGGTAATGCCTATTACCTGCAACTTCTGAGTAGGCCAAGCATAATATCTAGCGGCCAACTCACCTAATTTATTGGTTAACTGCTCAACAGCAATTAAACTTAAACCAGTGACAGACTCAGCCAATAAATCACCACCATGCGCCGGATCATAAATAATAGCGACAGCACCATGCTGCTGAACTTGATGCGCAAAACTCAGACCATGCACCTTAGCGCCAGCTAAGGCAAAAAAAACACCACCCCTGCCAACTGCGCGACTATCCAAAGCAATATGTGTAAATTCTATATTTTGCTGTACCTCTGCAGCCCCTGCTAATAACTCAGATAACCACATATGCCTACTTAGTCAATAATACAGACATGGATTGCTCTTCATCAGGAGCAATGCCTAAAACCCTTAAAGCCTCACCCATTACTTTTGCAAAAATGGGAGCAGCCACTAAACCACCATAATATTCATTTCCTTGCGGTGTATCGACCATGACAGCAATGACCAATTTAGGGTCACTGGCTGGTGCCATGCCAACAAACACAGACAAATAATCATCACCATAACCACCAGATTTACTGACTTTCTTCACCGTTCCCGTTTTGCCCGCCACTCGATATCCATCAACTCTCGCCCTAGTCGCTGTACCGCCTTGCTGGACAACCTGCTCAATCATTGCTCTTACTTTTATGGCTGTTTTAGGCGATAAAACCTGTGTAGCATATTCATCTTTTTCACGCTTCAGCAAACTTAAGGAATGCAACACCCCATCATCTGCTAGCGCGGTGTAAGCACGTGCCAACTGCAAGGTTGACATGGAGACTCGATAACCAAATGACAAAGTAGCCTGTTCAAAATCACTCCAACTAGAATACTCTGGTAAAGTGCCACTCGCTTCACCAGGAAAATTAACTCCAGGCGATACACCGAAGCCAAGGTCATGGTAGAATCGCCAAAAATAGTCGGGCGGCATAGAGAAAGCAATTTTACTGGCCGCCACATTACTTGATTTTTTTAACACGGTAGTTAAATCAATGGTGCCATACTTATGCTCGTCTCTAACCCACTTACCCTTAATTTTAAAGTCTCGGGTATCAAATAACTGATTCGATGTAATAAAACCACCCTCTAACGCTGCCGCCACCACCAAAGGTTTCATCGTTGAGCCAGGCTCATAAACATCGGTTATCGCTCTATTTCGATAACGCGATATCTTTAAGTTTTTACGCATATTAGGATTAAAAGATGGCTGATTAACAACCGCTAAAACATTCCCTGTTTCCGCTTCCAATATGACCAAAGAAGCAGATTTCGCCTTATGTTTTACTACGCCAGCTTTTAATTCTTTATAAGCTAAATACTGTAAACGCTCATCAATACTTAACTGTAAATCTTGTCCATCTATAGGCTGCTTAATGCTTTCTAGGTTTTGTTCTTCAATAATACGCCGTTTACCATCACGAATGACTCGTTTGCTGCCAGCAACGCCCTTCAAACTTGCATCATACATTAACTCTAAACCCTCTTGGCCTTTATCATCTATATTGGTAAAGCCTAGCAGGTGGGCAGCGACCTCTCCGGCAGGATAAAAACGCTTAAACTCTCGGATAAAACCTATACCCGGCAAATCTAAGACCTTAACTTCGGCCGCTACGCTAGGCTCAATATGTCTTTTTAAATAAACGAATTGCTTATTTGTTGAAGCATCAAAAGCTTTTAGCAACTGAGTTAAAGGCATATCCAAAAGTTCCGCCGCTTGCTTAAACCGGATGTCCGTTAAATCACTACAGACTAATTTGGATTCATCAATCTCTGTCTCTTTACAATACTGCGGGTTAATCCAAATTGATTCCACTGGCGCACTAACAGCGAGGCTTTCACCGTTACGATCCTTAATTTGCCCTCTATAAGCGGCAATATTAACCGTACCAACCTGCCTACTTTGCCCTTGTTTCTGCAAAAACTGGGTATCCATAACTTGCAACTGGATTGCTTTCAGAATAAGCACACACATCCCAAGGAACATAAAAACAAGCACTAGCTTTCTTCTTCCTGAAAAATCGCCTGTTTTACTAGTATTCTTTTTCTTTTCAGTGCCCAACATAGCTAAAGTTTTATATAAACGATAGATTTTCGGTCTAATTCTACTAAACCCATTGATTTTCTAGCCGTTTCTTCAACTCTATTATGTTCTGCCAACATCCGCTCTTCGAGTGTTAACCTTCCCCACAAGACCTCCAATCGATCCAGCTCTTGCTCAGATTTTTGTATCTCAATAAAAACCAGTCGAGAATTATACTTAGCATAAATAACCGCCAAGCCCGAACCAAGCAACATTATTAGTAAAACCACGACAAACATGCGTTCCATAATTCAGTATTACTTACGTTCTGCAACACGCATAACAGCACTGCGCGCCCTAGTATTCCGTGCTAACTCTTCTGCCCCAGCCTTAATAGCTTTACCACTCTTTATTAGCCTTATTGCAGCCAACTCATCAGCCTGTATAGGTAGTTTAGCGGCGTTATATTTGCCCCGCGACTGATCCCGAATAAAACGCTTAACAATTCTATCTTCTAGAGAATGAAAAGAAATAACCGCAAGCTTACCACCACTCGCCAAAACATTAACGGCTTGCTCTAATACAGTGCTTATTTCATCTAACTCATGATTTACCGCTATTCTTACTGCCTGAAAACTACGTGTAGCGGGGTGCTTATGCTTTTCTCTAAAGGGAATTGCCTCAACCAATAAGTCAACAAATTGCTTCGTTGTTTGCAAAGGCGCTTTTAATCTCTGCGCTACGACAGCAGCGGCAATGCGCCGAGCAAAGCGCTCTTCACCATAATCATAAAGCACACGTACTAAATCTTGTTCTGAGACACTAGCCAACCATTCAGCTGCCGACATTCCAGTACTACAATCCATACGCATATCTAGCGGACCATCTTGCATAAAACTAAAACCACGTTGGGCATTATCTAATTGCGGGGAAGAAACTCCAAAATCCATGAGAATCCCATCAACTTTGCCCATCCATCCGCGTTTCTTTACGACATTTTGTAACTGTGAAAAACAACAATGCTCTAACTCAAAACGCGGATCTTTAGATAACGCCTGCGCAATATCAGAGTTAATCGCATCCAAATCCCTATCTAAAGCCAGCAATTTTCCCTTAGAGCTTAATTGCTCCAGCAGCCCCTTACTATGTCCACCCCGACCAAAAGTACAATCGATATAAATCCCATCAGGTTTAATTGTTAATTCACGCAAAGCTTCGCTATATAACACCGGTAAATGCATGATTTTCTCAATTAAAAAGATAAATTACTTACTTCACTCAAATCATCATCTTGGTCGCCACACATCCATTCATCTTCTTTGGCGTTCCAAGAGGCTTCATTCCATATTTCAAACTTATTCAACTGACCGACTAAAATCAGTTTTTTTTCCATTCCTGCAAATTTTCTTAGTTTTTCTGACAATAAGATTCGCCCCTGAGCGTCCATTTCTGCCTCAGCAGCATAACCGATAACAAAACGGCGTAATTTTCCAGCCATTTTATCCAAGGTAGGCAGCTTACTAATAGTAAGCTCTAATTTATTCCATTCAGGCAGGGGATAGATCCACAAACACCCAGGCTCACCAACACAGCGTTCGTTTACAGCGACAGTTACAACTAATTGGCACTCACAGCACAACTGTAACTCCTCCCGATACCGAGTAGGAATTGCACAACGCCCTTTTGCATCTAAATTAATTGCAGTGACGCCTCGAAACATCCTTTTCCCCTTGAAATAACCCCTGCTTTCCCAAAAAAAACTACTTTTCGCCACTTTTCACCACTGTCGATAACTATAGTTTTCTAGCATTCGTTAGTCAAGGCTGTTTAAAAATAAACATTATTTTTCTCAATATTTCTTAAATATCACTATGTTATAGCTCACACCCATATTTTTTTTATTGAAAAAATAACAATAGCTATCAAGTATTTAAAAAATTTTGTTAATGTAATTTATAGCACCAAAATATAACCATCCCTTTACAAGGGATTAAGTAAAAACCTCCCCCCCCTGCGCTACAACAAATACAGGCAATAAAAAAGCTCATAAAATGTCACATAAGTGCACTTTATGAGCTTAAAATCACGCCGCCAGTAATTATTCTGGCAATATTTACGCCTTACTGCATACTACTTCCGCACTTCCCTTCACCGCATTTGCCTTCCGTAGCTTTCGCATCAGCTTTTTTCTCTGCAGGCACAGGTTTATTACCTGCACATTTACCTTCTGCGGTTTTTTCCAAGGCGCCAGGAGGAGTCATGCTTGCGCCACACTTGCCTTCTCCACAAGCGCCTGCTTTCATTTTTGTATCGCCTTGCTTAGACTTATCAGCTTGTGCAACTTGCATATAGCCATTAGCTAATTCAGTCAGTGCAAATGGATCATTCTCAACACCAACAAATTCTGCCGCTTGAACTGCTGTTACAGCCAAGCCTGAAAATAATGTGGTTCCCACTACAATTGCTAAAGGTGATTTTTTTATACTCATTTTTATTTCCTCAATATAATTATTTAAAGACGGTTTTAAGCCAATAGGAAAATTGTCGCCAACCCTAAAAAGGACATAAAGCCAATCACATCAGTTACAGTAGTTAATAATACGCCTCCCGCCAACGCTGGATCTACGCCTCTTTTTTGTAAAAACAAAGGAATCATAACGCCAGCAAAAGCTGCACAAGTTAAATTAATAATCATTGCCCCGCCGAGCATCATGCCTAATGGCATATCCGCGAACCAGGCTGCGGCAATCAAAGCAACAACAATAGACCAAACAATACCATTTAACGCGCCAACGGCCAACTCCTTAAACAAAAAGGAGATAACGTTAGCCGAGCTAATTTGATGCAATGCTAGACCGCGAATCACCAAAGTCAAGGTTTGACTACCGGCAATCCCCCCCATACTTGCAACCACTGGCATCAATACCGCTAAAGCAACAATTTCATCAATCGTCGCTTCAAATAAACCAATGACCCATGAGGCTAAGAAGGCGGTAAATAAATTCACACCCAACCATACAGCTCGTCGCTTAGCACTAACCAAAACGGGCGAGAACAAATCATGTTCCTCATCCAAACCTGCCGAGCTAAAAATAGCGTGATCAGCTTGCTCTCGAATAACATCAACCACATCATCGACTTTAATTCGGCCTACTAGCAGACCCTGCTCATCGACAACACCAGCTGATAAAATATCCCTGTGTTCGAAAATCATGGCCACTTCGGAAACTGGCATATTCAAAGGAATTGCCATAGTAGTAACATCCATTAATTTAGCAACAACCATAAGAGGGTCACTCGTCAAAATCGTAGCCGCAGACAACATGCCTTGATAATGATTTGTGCGATCTACAACAAATAGACTATCCATGTTTCCGGTCATTTTCTTTTGCTTGCGCAATAAGCGCAAAACGGCATCTATGGTGACATCTGCCCTGATAGTCAAAACATCCAGTGTCATTAGACCGCCAGCAGTATGCCCATCATAAGCCAGTGCCGCCTCAAGTCGGCTATCTTTCTTGTTGTGCAAAACCTTATCTCTGACTTCAGCAGAAAAATCCCCCACCAAATCAGCTAAATCTCTCGCATCTAATTCGCTTGCACCGACCACCAAATCCTGAGCAGAAGTATGCTCGATAAGCCCAACGCGCACTTCACCCTGAAGCATCACTAAAATCTGCCCCATCACTTCTGGCGCAACAATACTCCAAAGTTGATACCTATAATCCATAGGCAATGACCTAAGTAATAAAGCAATTTCAGCCGGGTACAAACTTAACAAATGATTACGCGCATCATAAAGCGCGCCATCATCTAAGTGCTTCATAATTCGTTCTAAATGTATATCAGAATGATCTTGCGGTCTATTTACTTGCATATCTATCCTTATTATTTCCTAGCAACCGACTAAGCAGGCAAGCCACCTTTTTCACGGTAACTCTCGGTGCCTGATAATGACATTGAATGCCTTGCCCTGAAAGTATCGCGCTAGACTATCCACTAAAAATACCGAACGATGTTGCCCGCCGGTACAACCGATAGCAACAGTCAAATAACTACGATTTTCCTTCTCAAAGTGTGGAATCCAGCGCTCTAAAAGGCCTGAAATATCTTGAAAGAACTCTATAACTATTGATTCTGAACTTAAAAAATCGATTACCGGCTGATCTTTCCCAGTAAACCCTCGAAGCTCGGGACTCCAATATGGATTAGGTAAACAGCGCGCATCAAAGACAAAGTCGGCGTCTAAAGGTAAGCCATGCTTAAAGCCAAAAGATTGGGTTTGTATGGAAATTTTTTGCTGCGTGCTTTCTTGTACATACTGCCTAATCAGTTCTCTTAATTGATGATAGTGAGTACGGCTGGTGTCAACCACTAAATCGGCACATTTTGCGACCGACTTAAGCATATCTTTCTCGATGTTAATTGCTTCTTTTAATGGCACATTAAAATCAGTTAGCGGATGTCGTCGTCTTGTTTCACTATAGCGCTTAAGTAAAACTTCAGCCTCTGCCTGCATATAAATCACATCGCAACCGATACCTTGCGCTCTTATTAAAGTCAACTTATCAGCAAAGGCATATAAACTTTCACCTTGGTTTCGCGCATCAATGCCAATCGCTACTTTGTTATAAGTCTTAGGATCTTGCTGCATCACATTAGCGATGAAATCATCTAATAAGGTAAGTGGCAAATTATCTATACAGTAAAATCCGCAATCCTCAAGCGTGTCTAAAGCAATACTTTTTCCTGAGCCGGATAAACCAGTCAAAATCAATAATTTCATAGTCTCAGTAGGGAATACTATCCTTCAGGAATGAAGCCTAAACGAAGAATATAGTCCTCTATATTCTTGATAAACTCATTTCTGCATGCATGGGCTTGCTATTTATTCATATTAAATCCATGCATGCAGCACAAATTAACTGCGGTGTGCTTGAATTTTTTCTTTATATTTAATAATTTGACGATCTAATTTATCAGCCATATTATCAATAGCTGTATACATATTATCTTGAACATCATCAGCAAATAATGTTGCACCACTGATTTGCACTGTCGCTTCTGCTTTTTGCTCTAATTTTTCTACCGTCAAAATAACATGCACATCAGTTACATGATCAAAATGACGTTTCAATTTACCGATTTTCTCTTCTACATGCTGCTTCATTGCTTCTGTTACTTCAATATGGTGACCCGTTATGCTAACTTGCATATTTTTAACTCCTAATAGTGCTCAAAAAATAATAAAACAAGATTATACTACTTTCTTACAAAAGTCGCTTTCTTTGACTAGACGATGGAATAGATATTGCTTCGCGGTACTTAGCAATGGTTCGCCTTGCAACATTAATTCCCTTTTCCTCCAATAAATCCGCAATTTTACTATCGCTTAATGGCTTTGCTGGATTTTCTGTACTAACCAACTCTTTAATAAACGCCCTAATAGCGGTAGCCGAACATTCTCCTCCAGCAGATGTCGAAACATGGCTGGAAAAAAAATACTTAAATTCAATCACGCCATTGGGTAAATGCATATATTTCTGCGTAGTTACCCGAGAAATAGTTGACTCATGCAGCTCCAATTCCTCTGCAATATCCCTTAACACCATAGGCTTCATGGCAATCGCCCCATGTTCAAGGAAATCTAATTGCTTAGAAATAATACTACGCCCAACGCGTAACAAAGTATCATTTCGGCTATGTAAACTTTTAATAAACCACCTTGCTTCCTGCAAATGCTCTTTCATGCAGACATTATCCTTACTATTATCTGCACGCTTAATCATGCTTAAATAAAAAGGGTTAACGCGTAATTTAGGTGCAATATCCGGATTTAATTCGACTCGCCATTCCCCGTTAGCCTTAAAAACAAACAAATCAGGCACAATATATTCGAACTCACTCTCTTCAATAGATCGCCCAGGCTGCGGATCCAGAGAGCGCACTAAAGCAATAATTTCCGTCAATTTAGTTTCTGAAACAGCCAACTTACGCATCAATTTCACTTGATCTTGTGCTGCCAATAAATCCAAAAATCGCTCGACCAACTCTAAAGCTTGGGCTTTAAAAGGCGTAGCATCAGGTAGTTGTACTAATTGCAGGCGCAAACAATCCTGCAAATTCTCCGCAGCAACCCCGGCAGGATCAAATCGCTGCACCCGATGCAAAACTGCATACAGCTCATCTATTTCCAGATCTTCCAACTGTTCAACTAAGCCTTGATAAATATCCTCTGGTGTAGCATTCAAATAACCATCACCATTTATCGAATCAATAATCGCCATAGCTATAGCGCGATCCCTTTCAGTAAAAGGCGCCATCTCCATTTGCCATAACAAATGATCCTGTAAGCTATCGGCTTTACTGCGCTGTACTTCAAAATCTGGCATATCACCAGCGGGTCCGGCTGCCGCGTCCATCTGTACAGATTCGAACACATCCTCCCAAGAACTATCGGTAGGCAACTCATCAGGCACATCTGTTTGCGAGCCTTCACTACTCAGCTGGTCAGTTCTATCTACAGAATTTTCAACGACTTTGTGCTCATTTAAAGAGGAAGCCTCATCTTCAACAACCTCCAGCATCATATTTGAATCCAATGCCTGCTGAATTTCTTGCTGCAAATCGAGCGTTGATAACTGCAGTAACTTAATTGCCTGCTGCAATTGGGGAGTCATAGACAACTGCTGACCCATACGGAGCTGCAAAGACTGTTTCATTCAGTTAGCTTACCTTGAGATCAAACAAAAAAACATCATAAATCATCCCTTAAAGACTAAAATTTTCGCCCAGATAAACGCGTCGCACTTCTTCATTAGCGACAATATCAGCCGAAGAGCCTTCAGCAATGACCTGTCCAGCATTTAAAATATAAGCCCGATCACAAATACCTAAGGTCTCACGCACATTATGCTCAGTAATCAACACACCTATATTTCTATTTTTTAAATGAGCGATAATTTTTTGAATTTCAATCACCGAAATTGGATCAACCCCCGCAAAAGGCTCATCTAATAAAATAAACTCAGGATCTGTCGCCAAAGCCCTAGCAATTTCAACTCTTCTACGCTCACCACCGGACAAACTCATGCCGATATTATGGCGAATATGCGAAATACTAAACTCAGCTAATAATTCATCAATAATTAGCTCTATTTTTTCCTTACTCAGCTCTTTTCGCAGTTCCAATACGGCACGCAGATTATCTTCAACACTTAACTTACGAAAGACTGAAGCTTCCTGCGGCAAATATCCTACCCCCATCTTAGCGCGTATATGCATTGGGTATTGAGTAATATCTTTATCGTCATAAAAAATATGCCCATAGTCAGCACGCACCAGGCCAACTACCATATAAAAACTAGTGGTTTTACCCGCGCCATTTGGCCCTAATAAACCAACAATCTCACGACTACCGACATGCAAAGACACATCATCAACTACAGTACGCTTACCATAAGTCTTGCCAATATTTTTTGCTGACAAAATAGCCATAATTACTTATTTGACTCACTTTTAGGCTGCAAAATGACATGCACACGTTTACTTGATGACCCCACTTGTCCAGCCTTAACTACCTCGCTGACACGATCATATTCTATTCTTTCACTAGCGGTGCTATTGCCACCCTGCCAGACCACCGCCTTTTGCATCATAACTAATAATTCATTTTTCGGATAATATTCGGCAATTAAAGAATTACCGTGCACCTCTTCTTTGCCCGCTTCAGGTGTTTGCTGAAATTTTACTGGCGCACCAGTCGCAATCATTTTATTTATTTCTCTATTCTCTAAATAGACCACAACTTTATCGGCATCTAAGCGCATACTCCCTTGAATAATAACCACCTTGCCAGTATAAGTACTCAGGCCTTTTTTATCATCATAAAAACCCGAATCTGACTCAATAGTAATTGGCTGTTTATTATCACTTTCTAACGCATATCCATGCACACAATAAGACAATATCAATGTGAAAAATATGTTCAATAACCATTTATTCATATGCATGTCTGCCTTTAACATTTGCTAATAACTCAATATACAAAGGATCTTGATAAACCAACCTCATTCCTGTTCCCGACATCTTATCGGATTCACTCACTAATTCAGCCCAATCATCCGTTTCTGCATAATTCCGTTTCGGCTCTATGCGTAAATTCGTTGTTTTAATATTAACTTCGCGCACCGATTCTGTAGCAGCACGATCAATAGTCACGCGCCCTTGCAAAAACACCTTCTCGCCCGCTGAAGTAACAATCCCTGCCTGTGCACGAACAATCCAAGGCGGCAAAAGACCTTGATATAAGGTCATTATCGGCTTAGTCAACTGCGTTTCATCATTATCACTGTAATGCGCGGCATAATCAGCCTCTAATCTTTCTTTTACAACACCCAATTCACTCATCTGTGTTTTACTATAATTTACCGCAAAATGGTCTGCACTATGCCTAGATTTTTCTAAGGGCTGCTGAACACTATTATCATCGCCACGATTAGCCGCCCACATCGAAGCCAAGAAAATCAAACACAAAAAAATAGCCCCTTTATGTTGCGGCAACATCATTAGCCAGCCTTATAAGACTCGACTAGCACAGCCATCTTGCCTTGCGCTTGCAAAATAAAATCACAGACCTCACGCACCGCGCCCAGCCCACCAAGTTGCCGCGTCTGCCAATCTACATAAGGTAATATTTGTTCATTAGCATCTTGCACAGCAATCGCTAAACCGACCTGGGTTAATACCGGCAAATCAATTAAATCATCGCCCACATGCGCTATTTGCTCAAGAGTACAGCCGGTTTTTAGCATAATATCCTGTAATGCAACAGCCTTATCTAGCTGCTCAAGATAGACCAAATCGATACCTAACATTTTCATACGTAAAGCAACCGGCTTAGAGCCTCGACCAGAAATTATCGCCACTTTGATACCCGATTTTTGCACTAAATTAATCCCTAAACCATCACGCACATTAAAGGATTTATACTCCTGACCCTGCTGGTCAAAATAAAGCTTGCCATCTGTTAAAACCCCATCAACATCCAAAATTAACACTTTAATTTTTTTAGCTTTTTCCGTTCTATCTTGCATATCAGACTATTCCCGCATGAATTAAGTCGTGCATATTAAGCGCACCAACGACTTTATTGCCATCATCGACTACGATTAAAGCATTAATCTTCTTTTCTTCCATTACTTGCATCGCTTGCGCCGCTAAAATATCCGAGCGTATCACCTGACAATTTGCAGTCATGACATCAGCCACCTGCGCAGTATTAAGATCAATTGATTTGGCCAATAATCGACGCAAATCGCCATCCGTAAAAATACCCAACAAACAACCTTGTGCATCAACAACCGAGGTCATACCTAACTTTTTAGCCGTCATTTCAAGCAACGCATCCATAACACCAACATCACCCAAAACAACAGGCAATTGATCGCCGGCATGCATAATATCGCTCACTAAAACCAGCAAACGCCGCCCTAAACTACCCCCAGGATGAGATAATGCAAACTCATCACGCGTAAATCCCTGTAAGGTCATCAACGTGACCGCAAGCGCATCGCCCATAACAAGTGCAGCCGTGGTACTCGCAGTAGGAGCTAAACCTAAAGAGCAGGCCTCTTTTTCTACAGCATTACTAATATGTGCCGAAGAAAATTTAGCCAGAGTAGAGTCAGGCCTACCCGTCATAGCTATCATCGGGACTGCAAGACGTTTAATTAAGGGCAATAGCGTGACAATCTCAGCCGTCTCACCTGAATTAGATAAAGCCAATACGACATCCTGTCGAGTAATCATACCTAAATCACCATGACTAGCCTCACCCGGATGCACAAAAAAAGCCGGCGTTCCGGTACTCGCCAAAGTTGCAGCAATCTTCCTTGCAATATGCCCCGACTTACCCATGCCTGTGACCACAACTCGACCCTTACAAGCCGCGATTAAATGGCAAGCTTGAATAAAATTTTCATCAATTTTGGCGCTTAGCGCACTAACAGCCTGCGCTTCTATATTAATAACTTCGCAAGCCTTGGCCATTAATTGGTCATCATCCATATTTACTCACCTTATAAAGCAGTAGTTTGAAAAATAGTCCACTGATAAAACAAGTAAGCTGACAATAACACAGTGCCTTCCCAGCGATTAATATTACCTGCTTTAGAAAGCCCTACACCCAAAATAAATAATACCCCGGTCATGCCTAATAAAACCGGAAAATCACGACTAATAACATTCGGGTCGACAGGTCCTGGAGCTATCAAAGCAGGTAAAGAATACACAGCTAACAAATTATAGACATTAGAGCCAATTACATTGCCTACCGCTAAATCATCCTCTCCTTTTAAGACACTGCCAATGGATGCTGCCAGCTCAGGTAAACTAGTGCCAAGCGCGACGATAGTCAAGCCAATCACCAAATCACTGACTCCCATAGCTTGGGCAATATTCACCGCCGCCCAAACTAAAACTTTTGAACTAATAAATAGCCCGACCAAGCCAACAGCAAAATACATCCAAGCTTTACTATTGGACATGCTCTTAGGTATTTCAGCCGCCATCTCTTGAGCTAAAATATCATGCTTACGCTCCACTAAGGCAGTGCGAATTAACCAGCATAAAAAAGCCGCCAGTACCAACAGCATCAACACACCATCAACAAGCGCTAAGCCATCTAAAGCCAGGACATAACAGAAAATGCTAATAACCATTAACACAGGCAATTCACGCTTTAATAAACCCGAATGAAAAGCCAAGGGCGCAATCAGAGCGGTACCCCCTAATACCAAGCCTATATTAGCGATATTAGAACCAATAACATTACCGATTGCCAAACCTGAATTACCCTGCATTGATGCTAAGGCCGAAACTAAAATTTCAGGCGCCGAAGTTCCTAAGCCAACAATAGTCAAACCAATCAATAAGGGCGAAACACCCAAATTGCGCGCGATCGATGAAGTTCCCTCAACAAACCAATCCGCAGCAAAAACCAAGACGACTAAACCTAGAGCTAAAGCAATAAAATCAATCAACATAATTCTTTTAGTGCAAAAGTTGCCTATTGTGCCATAAAAAACAAAGCAACCCCTAAGCTATCATCATAAATAAAAAACCAGCACAAAAAAGAAGCGGTTATGGCTGACTCAGCAACCATAACCGCCTACTTTTTTATAGCAACAGCAAGATGATAATGCAATTAAAAACTAATCACGCCACTTCCAATCACGAATTTCTGGCATATCATCGCCATGCTGACGTACGTATTGCTGATGATCAATTAACTTATCACGCATCATTTGCTGCACATACACGGCACGATGACGTAATGATGGCACACGCTTAACCACATCCAATACCAAATGAAAACGATCCAAATCATTCATCACCACCATATCAAATGGCGTTGAAGTTGTCCCCTCCTCCTTATAGCCACGCGCATGAATATTAGCGTGATTAGGGCGTCGATAAGTCAAGCGATGAATCAACCAAGGATAACCATGATAAGCAAAAATCACGGGCTTATCAGGCGTAAAAATATCTTCAAATTCACGATCAGACAAGCCATGCGGGTGCTCTTCTTGTGGCATCAACTTCATTAAATTAACCACATTAACGACCCTAATTTTTAACTCAGGCAATAACTTATGTAAAATTTTAACCGCAGCTAAAGTCTCTAGCGTAGGCACATCACCCGCACAAGCCATAACTACATCTGGCTCGCCAGTTTCTTGATCATTACTCGCCCAATCCCAAACACCAACACCCGCCGTACAATGCTTGATGGCCGCATCCATATCCAGCCATTGCTCGGCATTTTGTTTACCACAAACAACAACATTAATATAATTCCGACTGCGCAAGCAATGATCTGTTACCGATAATAAAGTATTAGCATCTGGCGGCAGATAAACCCGAATCACCGAAGATTTTTTATTCACTACATGATCGATAAAGCCAGGATCTTGATGTGAAAAGCCATTATGATCTTGACGCCATACATGGGATGACAATAAATAGTTTAATGATGCCACAGGGCGACGCCATTCAATATCGCGCGTTGTCTTCAACCATTTCGCATGCTGATTAAACATCGAATCAATAATATGAATGAACGCTTCATAACAATTAAAAAAACCATGCCGACCGGTCAACAAATAGCCTTCCAGCCAACCTTGACAGGTATGCTCAGATAAGATTTCCATCACGCGACCATCAGCCGCCAAATGGTCATCTTCAGGAATTGTCGCATCTAACCAAGTTCTACCGGTTGCTTCAAATGCTGCACTCCAACGATTTGAAGCGGTTTCATCCGGGCCAAATAAACGAAAATTCTGCTCTTTTGCATTTAATTTCATTACATCGCGTAAAAAGGCACCTTGTACGCGCGTCGCTTCCGCCTTGGTAGCGCCCGGCTGAGGCACGTCAACCGCATAATCACCAAACCAAGGCATATGTAATTTTTTCAGCAACAAACCACCATTAGTATGCGGATTATCACTCATACGCTTTTGATAAGTCGGCGCTAATGCTTTCAGCTCAGCTAAAAAAGCACCTTTCTCATCAAACAATTCTTCGGCTTTATAGCTTTTCAGCCAAGTTTCTAATAACTTTAAATGCTCGGGATTTTCCCGCACTTCAGCAAAAGGTACTTGATGCGAACGCCAGAAATCTTCTGTTTTCTTACCATCAACCTCTTTAGGTCCCGTCCAACCTTTAGGTGAACGCAAAATAATCAACGGCCAAGTGGCTCGAGCTGGGATGCCCGAGTCACGCGCTTGTTTTTGAATTGCCTTAATTTCAGCAATAACAACATCCATTGTTGCCGCCATCTTCTGATGCATTAACTCGGGATCAGAACCCTCAACAAAATAAGGCTTATAGCCATAACCGACAAATAAACTCTCTAACTCCTCTTTCGGCATACGCGCCAAAAGAGTTGGATTAGCAATTTTATAGCCATTCAAATGCAAGATGGGCAGTACCGCACCATCACGAATCGGATTTAAAAATTTATTCGAGTGCCATGAAGCCGCTAATGGTCCCGTTTCTGCTTCGCCATCACCCACGACACAACAAGCGATCAGGTCTGGATTATCGAACACTGCGCCATAAGCATGAGAAACCGAATAGCCTAACTCGCCGCCTTCATGTATAGATCCTGGTGTTTCAGGAGCGACATGACTTGGAATGCCGCCCGGAAAACTGAATTGCTTAAATAAACGCCGCATACCCACGGCATCCTCAGAAATATCCGGGTAATACTCGCTATAAGTGCCTTCTAACCAAGTATTCGCAACAATTCCAGGGCCACCATGTCCAGGCCCTGCAATATAAAGCGCATTTAAATCTTGTGCTTTAATCACTCTATTCATATGTGCATAAATGAAGTTCAACCCAGGCGTTGTCCCCCAGTGCCCCAATAGCCGTGGCTTCACATGCTCTAACGTTAATGGCTGCCGCAATAGAGGGTTATCCATTAAGTAAATCTGGCCAACAGACAAATAGTTAGCCGCACGCCAATAAGCATGTATTTTAACCAACTCATCACTCGATAAAGGCTGTTCTTCAATGCTCATACTTAAATTTCCCAATAGATAGACAAACACACAAAAGATAAGCCCAAATTATAGTGTGCAGCTTTTGATAAAGCTACCTCGATACTGAAAAAATAGCAGTACGACCAAGCTTTCAATTATAATGTTCTAATTTTGACGCAATCGGTAAAAATTTTTCTTATGATTTCCATACGTAACCTAACTTTCTCGCGTGGCGACAGAAAAATTTTTGACACTATCTCTCTTGATATTATGCCGCACAAAATTACCGCCATTATGGGGCCAAGTGGCACAGGAAAAACCACGCTACTAAAGCTTATAGGCGGACAAATCAAACCTGATAGCGGCAGCGTATTAGTCGGCCAACAAAACGTACACACGCTTTCTCGCAGCAAACTCTTCACGTTGCGCAAAAAGATGGGCATGCTCTTTCAAAGTGGCGCATTACTCACTGATATGTCTGTTTACGATAATATTGCTTTCCCTATTCGAGAGCATACCAAACTGCCTGAATCGATGATTCGCACCCTGGTCTTAATGAAACTAAACGCTGTCGGTTTACGTGGTGCACGTCACTTAATGCCCAGCGAATTATCCGGTGGCATGGCCAGGCGCGTGGCCATGGCAAGAGCTTTGGCGCTTGACCCTAATATGATTATGTATGATGAGCCATTTACTGGACAAGATCCCATTTCACTGGGCGTTTTAGTAAAACTCATTCAAACACTTAACCAAACATTAGGCTTAACCAGCATTATTGTTTCCCATGATGTACAAGAAACCGCTGCGATTGCCGACTATATTTACCTATTATCTGAAGGCAAAATTGCCGGACAAGGTACGCCGCAAGAGCTTAATAATTCACCATCCGCTTGGGTTCAGCAGTTTATGCAAGCCAAAGCAGACGGGCCCGTGCCTTTTCATTACCCAGCAAATAATCTTACCAATGACCTACTCGCTAATAACTAAGCAATGAATATCTTCCAATCACTAGGTCAATCCACCTTAAAAATACTGGCAAAACTAGGGCGTAGCAGCCTGTTTTTTATATCCATATTAAGTGGCTTAAGCTATTTATTAAAACACCCGATTTTACTAATTAAACAACTCTATAGCGTTGGCGTATTAACATTCTGGCTAATTTGTATCTCTGGGCTTTTTGTTGGCATGGTGCTTGGATTACAGGGCGTATACACTTTATCTACCTTTGGCGCTGAATCATCATTAGGCATTATGGTCGCGGCATCTTTAGTTAGGGAGCTGGGCCCGGTGGTTAGCGCCTTACTCTTTGCCGGTCGAGCCGGCTCTGCTTTAACCGCTGAGATTGGTTTAATGAAAGCGACCGAGCAACTTTCAGGCATGGAAATGATGGCCATTGACCCGCTTAAATACATTATTGCTCCACGCTTTTTTGCTGGTTTTATTTCTCTACCGCTGCTTGCCGCTTTATTTAGCGCCATTGGCATTTTAGGCGGGCATTTAGCGGGCGTAGAATTATTAAACGTCGATGCAGGCGCTTACTGGTCGCAAATGCAAAGTGCCATTGATTTTTATGATGATATTGTCAATGGCATTATAAAAAGCATTATTTTTGCTTGGCTAGTTTCCTGGATTGCCTTATTTGAAGGTTACGACGCCCTTCCTACCTCAGAGGGTATTAGCCGAGCAACGACACGCACCGTGGTTAACTCTGCGTTTAGCATTCTTTTATTTGATTTTTTATTAACCGCCCTTATGTTCGGAGCAAACTAACCATGCAGTACAAATCCCTAGAGATTTTAGTCGGCTTTTTTGTCAGTATCGCCATTGCTGCCCTTTTTTTTCTTGCCCTGCAAGTGAGTAATTTTAGCGCTTTAAAAGATAATGGCAGCTATAACGTGAATGCACACTTTGAAGACGTTGGAGGACTAAAAACCAAATCCTTAGTGTCGATGGCTGGAGTGCCTATTGGCCGTGTTACCGAGATCCGTTTTGATACTAATAAATTTGATGCCCTAGTCACTATGCGCATAGACTCGCGTTACAATGCACTGCCTAGCGATACCTCAGCAAGTATACTCACCTCAGGCTTATTAGGTGAAAAATATATAGGCTTAACACCCGGTGGACTAGATGACTCTTTACAAGAAGGCAGCACCATCGAATTAACTCAATCCGCCTTAGTACTGGAACGACTCATCAGCCAGTTTTTATTCAATTCATCGAATAAATCCGAATAAAACCATGCAAAACATAGTCATTACCAGCCCTGCTGCAGGAACTTACCTGCTGAAAGGTCATCTAATTTTTAACACAATAAATAAGGCCGTGTTAAATACTTTAGACTTCAACCAAGCACCTACCAGCATCACTATCGACTTACAACAGGTTGGTGAAATTGATAGCGCCGGCCTTGCTTTACTTATAGAATGGATCAAATTTGCCCAAGCACATCAAAAAAAGCTGTATTTTGACAACATCCCAGCACAGCTCACAGCCCTAGCAAAACTGAGTTATATCTCAGAAA
This sequence comes from Methyloprofundus sp., assembly GCA_014859465.1. Lineage (GTDB taxonomy): Bacteria > Pseudomonadota > Gammaproteobacteria > Methylococcales > Methylomonadaceae > Methyloprofundus. The sequence continues at coordinate 5,011 of JACUUF010000024.1, read as the reverse complement.
TCGACTTATTTACAACTAAGAATAATTAAATACCATGGATAAATTACTCATTACTGGCGGCAAAAAACTGGCCGGTGAGCTAATCGTTTCGGGAGCAAAAAATGCAGCATTACCGATTTTAGCAGCCACACTACTCAGCGACACGCCTGTCACCATTGGTAATATCCCGCATTTGCATGACATCACTACTACCATGGAACTATTAGGTTGCATGGGCGTACAATTATCCATTGATGAGAAACTCAATATTGAAGTTAATAGCAGTACTATAAACAAACTAGAAGCCCCTTATGAGTTAGTACGCACTATGCGTTCCTCTATTTTAGTGCTAGGCCCTCTATTAGCCCGTTTCGGTCAAGCCGATGTTTCTCTACCGGGCGGCTGTGCTATTGGTGCTCGCCCTGTGGATATTCATCTTGACGGCCTAGCCAAAATGGGTGCTGAGATAACAGTAGAAAACGGCTATATTCATGCTAAAGCAACACGCTTAAAGGGCTGTCGTTTGGTTTTAGAACAAGTCACCGTAACCGGCACAGAAAACCTACTGATGGCGGCAACGCTGGCAGAAGGTACGACCACTATCGAAAATGCAGCGCGCGAACCGGAAGTTAGCGACCTTGCTCATTTTTTGAATAAAATGGGCGCAAAAATCAGCGGCATCGGCACTGATGTACTGACTATTGAAGGCGTAGAACGCCTAGGTGTAAAAGGCTTACATTACGATGTACTGCCTGATCGCATTGAAGCTGGCACTTACTTAGTGGCCGCCGCGATAACTCGCGGCAAAATTAAACTTAAAAAAATCCAAGCCCATTTATTAGATGCGGTACTAGCAAAGCTAGAAGAAGCTGGCGCCGAAATCACTACGGGGACAGATTGGATTGAGTTAGACATGCATGGCAAACGCCCTAAAGCAGTGTCTATTCGTACCGCCCCCTTTCCCGCCTTTCCAACCGACATGCAAGCTCAGTTCACGGCTATGAATGCCATTGCAGAAGGCGTCAGCACGATAACCGAAACGGTTTTCGAAAATCGATTTATGCATGTCCAAGAAATGCAACGTATGGGCGCTAATATAAAATTAGAATCCAATACTGCTATTTGCACAGGCGTAGAAAAGCTTACCGCTGCCCCCGTTATGGCCACTGACTTACGCGCTTCCGCCAGTTTAGTGCTTGCCGGCCTAGTCAGCGAAGGTGAAACGCTAGTGGATCGCATCTATCATATTGATAGAGGTTATGACCACATTGAAGAAAAACTTTCACAATTAGGCGCAATTATTCGCCGTATTCCAAGATAAACGGGACTTTATTCATGTTAACTATCGCTGTTTCCAAAGGCAGAATATACGATGAAGCTCTGCCCCTATTGGCAGAAGCAAACATCATTCCCATAGACGACCCAAAAACGAGTCGTAAACTCATTTTAAGAACCAATCACCCCGATGTGCAACTAGTCATTATTCGCGCCACAGACGTGCCTACTTTTGTAGAATATGGCGCCGCTGATTTAGGCATCGCCGGCAAAGATGTCTTAATTGAACATGACTCAAATAATTTATATGAGCCTCTCGACTTAAATATTGCCTGCTGTAAATTAATGACAGCTACACGTAAAAATGCGCCAGACATTTTAGGTCGCGTTCGAGTAGCTACGAAGTATGTCAAGACGGCAGAGCGTTATTTTGCTAGCAAAGGTATACAAGCAGAAATCATCAAGCTTTATGGCGCGATGGAACTCGCCCCGATTGTTGGCTTAGCCGATTGTATTGTTGATGTCGTCGATACTGGCAATACCCTCAGAGCAAACGGTTTAGAGCCGCGCGAACTGATTATGAATATTAGCTCACGCCTAGTGGTTAATAAAGCCTCAATGAAAATGAAACATCAAGTAATTCAGCCCTTACTTGATCAATTTGAAAAAACATTAGCTGAACGATAAAAGTATATGACTAAATCCATCACACGCCTAAATAGCACTGACTCAGACTTTCAAGCGCAATTACAAAACCTATTAGCCTGGGAAGAAAGCTCAGATCATGAAATTCATCAGCGAGTTTTAGATATTATTGATAATGTCCGCAAAAATGGCGATCAAGCCGTCATTGAGTACACCAATCAATTTGATCATTGCTCGGTCACTGCTGCCGCACAGCTGGAAATCTCCCAAACACAATTAAAAGCAGCTTGGGATAATTTACCTACAGATAAAGCTGAAGCACTAGAAACAGCCGCTGCACGCGTACGCGCTTATGCGGAAAAGCAAAAAATGGAATCCTGGCAATATACTGAAGCAGATGGCACGGTTTTAGGCCAAAAAGTAACACCTTTAGATCGCGCAGGACTTTATGTTCCTGGCGGCAAAGCGGCTTACCCCTCATCGGTATTGATGAATGCTATTCCTGCTAAAGTGGCCGGCGTGCGTGAATTAATTATGGTTGTCCCAACGCCACAAGGCCTTACTAATGAGCTTGTTTTAGCGGCGGCTTATTTAGCGGGCGTAGACCGCGCCTTTGCTATTGGTGGCGCGCAAGCCGTTGCGGCATTAGCGTATGGCACCGAAACTATACCCGCAGTAGAAAAAATCGTTGGCCCAGGCAATATCTACGTGGCGACGGCAAAAAAATTAGTTTTTGGCCAAGTCGGTATCGATATGATTGCCGGCCCTTCAGAAATCCTCATTATTTGTGATGGCAAAACTAATCCGGATTGGATTGCGATGGATTTATTTTCCCAAGCAGAGCATGACCAAGACGCGCAAGCTATTCTACTTTCTGATGACGCAGATTTTCTTGATGCTGTCGCGCAAAGCATAGACAAACTACTGCCAGAAATGGAGCGTGCTGAGATTATTAAAGCCTCACTATCAAGTCGTGGGGCATTAATTAAAGTGACCTCACTAGAAGAAGCGGCTCAAGTTTGTAATACCATTGCACCTGAACATTTAGAGCTATCGGTAGAAGATCCAATTGCCCTATGTGCGCATATTAATAATGCCGGTGCTATTTTTATGGGCCGTTATACTGCGGAAGCATTAGGCGATTATTGTGCTGGACCTAATCACGTTCTACCGACATCGGGAACAGCACGATTCTCTTCGCCATTAGGCGTCTATGATTTCCAAAAACGCTCCAGTTTGATTTTCTGCTCAGCAGAAGGCGCTAACACTTTAGGAAAAACAGCTTCAGTTCTAGCGCGCGGCGAAAGCTTAACCGCACATGCCCGCTCAGCAGAATATCGTTTAAAACAACCAAGTACCTAGTTTGAATTAAACGCTGGAACAATCGACCACCCTTTTAACGCAAAACATATTAAAATCTATAGGGCGCAGTTTTAGCTGGTCAATACCTGTAAGTACTTAAAGGCAGGTTAAAACCGCACTCTACAAATAGAGTCAATATCCTGCGTTAAAGTGTATAGCCAATACATTATCACCTTATTAAATAAGAGAAAATAATATGTCTGACCTACCAGAAAAAACCTGTAGCATAGATCGCTTAATCACCCACCCTAAATTAGTCGAAGCGGCATTGAGCGGCAGAAAAACCCAGCAACGTCGCGACGGCGTTTACGCCTATCCCAATGAAACTTTCACTTTAGAAGGACAAGCGTTTATTGTTACCGACCTAACGCGAGAAACAATTGGCGATATGACCGATGCCGAAGCACAAGCCGAAGGCTACCCAAGTCTAGTCATGTATCGTGATTTAATATTAAGAATGCATGCCGGTATGGAGTGGAATGAATCCGCTCCAGTTTGGGTACATCACTTTAAACGCGTCGATTAATCAAATAATAACCGCATACATGACTGAGCAAGAACTGATTACTTCTGTTATTCGTCCTGAAATAAGAGCGTTAACGGCTTATAAAGTCGCCGATGCCTCAGGCTTTATTAAATTAGATGCCATGGAAAACCCATACACCTGGCCTGAAGATGTTAAAGCCCAATGGCTCAAGGTAATGCACGAAGCTGAAATCAATCGTTACCCTGATCCAGAAGCTAAATCCTTGTGCCGTATTCTCAAAGCATACAATCAAATTCCCGCAGCAAGTGATATTTTATTAGGTAATGGCTCAGATGAAATTATCCAGTTATTACTGATGGCATTGCCTGTTAATTCAACGGTAATGGCACCCGAGCCAAGCTTTGTCATGTACCAACAAATTGCGCAATGCTTAGGATTAAATTATCAAGGCATCCCTTTACTCGCAGATAATTTTGAACTCGATTTACAAGCGATTTTAGCTACTATTAACGCGCAGCAACCGGAAATCATCTTTTTAGCTTACCCGAATAATCCTACCGGTAATTTATTTGATAGTGAAGCGATTGAACAGATTATTCAACAGAGCAAAGGCTTAGTTATTATTGATGAAGCTTACGCGCCTTTTACTGATTTTAGTTTCATCCAACAACTAAAGAAATATAACAACTTACTAGTTATGCGTACCGTTTCTAAGCTCGGTTTAGCGGGTTTACGCTTAGGTTTTATTGCTGGCAATCCCGCTATTATTAGCGAACTCAATAAAGCAAGATTACCCTACAATATTAATGTACTGACTCAAGCAAGCGTAGAATTTGCTTTAAGCCATCCGGATATGTTTGCCGAGCAAACGGAGACAATCTGCGCTGAGCGTGCGCGCATGTTTCTCCAGTTAAGCGTCATTAAAGCAGTCACTCCCTGCCCGAGCGCAGCAAATTTCATTCTTTTCCGTACGCAAAAAGATAGCGCGACAAAGATTTTCAACCACTTAAAAGAACAAGGAGTGTTAATTAAAAACTTAGCCCCACAAAAAGGCTTACTGAGTGATTGTTTACGCGTCACTATAGGCAAGCCAGAAGAAAATAATGCCTTTATAAAAGCACTAAAATTTGCATTACAAGCCAGCTAAGATTCACGTTTAATAAAACGGACTTCAAAAGCAAGCGCCTCTAATGTACTATTGAACAAATAAAAATGGGTAGTGGGTGAAATCTGTGATTTTCAATATAATTGAAGTTACGACAT
>JACUUF010000146.1 GCA_014859465.1 Methyloprofundus sp. | reverse complement strand
GCGTGGGAATGCATACCGGCACTCCCATCCCTGCATGCGTTCTGTCGCTGCACTTAGATTCGGTATGGGTTCCCACGGAGGACCGTGGGAACCAGCATGTTGCCTCGCTCCCTCTCGGTTGCGTGGGAATGCAGCGAGTGACATTATATGTCGCTGAACGTAGAGCACTGCTGGATGAATTTTCACGCAGACCGCAGGAGCTATGCAAAATTGGGGCTTGGCTTAAAGAGCTTTGCGTATTAAAGGGTTGCATTTTTATTCTGTTACCTCAACAAACACAAAATCTGATCTACAGGCTCATTGGTAACGTCATCTAATGGAGGTAGGCAGATTTCAGAACCTGTGCCGCCGTATACTCCATCTTCGCCCATGCTTACAATACGGTCATCATCTGTTTCATCAGTATCCATACCAAATAACAAATAAGGTCGGCCATGTTTTGCATAGGCATCTGACTGCGTTAGTTCTGCTCGCCATGCAAGATGTTCATCATTATCTGCTGCAATGAAAGTATGAAGAAGGTAAGGGTCAGCAATACCCCAAAGGCTTTTAATTGGTGTTCCCATAATAGGGCTTCCTAAGCCATTTTGTTGAAGGTCGTCACCGACATCCACATAGCCACTTTTACGTTGCAGATAAGGCCCATTCCAGCCACGCTTGGTATCTGGATTCCAACCCTTACCCAGCGGATCGGTAAATAACATCCAGAAGTTGGCAGGATGTTGGCACCATGCAATTATGTCAGCATCGTTGCTACCCGCTTCGGCAGGGAAGGTCATAAGGGCATTTTTATCCGTAATATTGCCGCCATTCACATCATCAGTACAATCATAAATCCCCTGACCGGGAAAATCATGACTACCGCTATCACGCCGAAACTGCAGTAAGGCTTTTCTTATTTCAGCCATTTCAAATCGAGTGGCATCAGCACGACCAGACGCTTGCACGCCTTCATAGCTTACTAAAGCGACACCCGCGACGATGGCAAGCAAGGTGATAACAACAAGGAGTTCAAGCAGGGTAAAGCCTGTTTGTCGCTTGGGTTGTAAGCCGAGAGTGGGGGGGTGTTGGGTTAAAACCCAAGCCACAAACGCCCTACCTAAATATGAGAAAAAAACCGGGAAAAACAATAAACACCTCATTTACTTGCTTTTATTATTGGGCTAAACAGTCTTAATAAAACCGCTTAGCGCAATAATTGCTGTGGCTATAGAAAGAAGCGGGACGACGCTATTGCCTCGCCCCGCGACTTACAAAACACTAACTCAATAAGTTACTTTATTGAATGTTAGCACTAGCAATATTGGCATCAATAGTGTTGCCTTCTGTGTCAATAAAGCCTAACAAACGTGGACGAGCTAAAAAGTTGCTTGCAACTAAGTTGCTAAAGGTATCACCAGTATCCCCTTCAGCTCTGGCTTTATCACCTTTTGCTAAGTGGAATAAGCCGACATAACGGGCATATTGTTCTGATGGATTGACATTTTTACTGCTATAAGCAGGCGCTTGAATCACACCGGCAGCGGCATCAACCGTGCTTTGTGCGGCATCACCACCAAAACCTAGGGCTAATACCAAGTTACAACGTTCAGTACTTAAGCCATCATTGATAGAGTTAATGACGTTAGGATTGGCTACACCAGGAGTTCCAAGTGTTCCATTGCTCCAAGTCGCAGTGATAGATTGACCACCCACTTGACAGTTCAGTGGGAGACCAGTGTCGGCTCTGTTTGCTTGTGAAGCAAGAATAGATATATGGGTATAACCTTTACCAATATCAGTTTCTAATGCGCCTGGGTTAGCCCCTTCATTATGTTGGCGGTTAGGTGCAAGACCAGGCTCTAACGCGGTGATATGTTGGATTTCATCCATACCAAATTTATCTTCAAAGTAGTCTTGTAACCCATCTGCATCGGTCACAACACCAGCAGTGGTCATTGCCTTTAAAATATCGACACTGCCAAGAATTTCTTGCAATTTAGCAGGAATAAAATCTGTGCCTGCTGCTGGTCCAACTGCGGCAGGATCTGATAAGTTATCCCATTGGTTAGGGTAGGCTTGGGTAATCGCGCGGTAGGCACGCACACCTTGGTCTAAAGTACCGGCTGTGTTAGCTGCTGCTGCTGCGGAAGCATTTTCACCTACACCGTCATAGGCAACGAGGGCGGCTGTCGCCAAGGTCGCTAATAAGGTGATAACCACTAATAGTTCTAATAGTGTGAAACCGCCTTGTTTGCCTTGTAGTTTTTGAGCTTTAGCACGTAGTGCGTCGTCTTTGATGACTGATACATCAGCAGAGCGGAATTTTTTGATTGCCGTTTTGATTTGTTGAATATTCATATTATTTTCTTGGTTATTGTCCGCAGCTGCACCACACAGCCTGTTGGCCTCGATTAGGTTTATAATTTTTCAGATGTGAACCCGCTTCACACTCTGTTTATGCTTGTTGTGGGGCATCCACAACAAAGCGATACTGTTTGCCATAATGAATAATGACTTCTTTTTGTTTGCGCTTAAGAATTTTCACTTCAACCTTAATTTCACCAAAACCATCGTGTTGGAGAATGTCATCGAATAAGGCGAGCATTTTATCTTTCACTGCTTGTGTATTGTTGTCTTGGTTTTCTGTTGTCATCGGTCATTTCTTTGTTGGCTAATTTGTTAATGTGATTTTATGCTTTAGGGAGTATGGCTTAGACCCTACGCGGTCATCTCATTGTTTTCTCTAAGAGCGAAAGCCTTAGCTGTGTAAGTTTGTTTGTTCAATTGGATAAACACGATCTTGGTAATCTTGTAGTTGTTGGATTAATGGATAAAGCTGAGTATGCCCACCGACTAACAAACCGCGTGTGGCTATTTTCCAGTAACGATCAATGTAGTTTGGATAATGGCGCATTGCCAAATCAAGCTGGCGTGAGGCGGCTTCGGCCTGGTCATTTATCGCTAATAAGGTGACCTGTTTGTATACCTCAACGTCACTTGGTAGCTGGCGGGTTAATTGGCTGTTCATTTCTAGTTTGTCTGCAAGCACTTGTTTACTATCAGGCAGGGCGCGAACGATAATTAAGTCGATATAGGGGGCGAACAGTGATTTATTGCGGGTTATGCTCATGTCACGCAATATTTCTGAGGCATTGGCGTTGAGATTGCCGCGTCGCCCTTCGCTATACCAGTTTTCAACTTGTTGATAGTGCTGTTGAGTGGTGAATAGGCTAAGTGTGGCTATCAGCAGGATGAGTAGGGTGGCGAAGGGTAGCAGTCTGAATTGATAGTGTTTTGGCTTGTTGTCGGCTAAACCTATCAATAATGCGGCTATGCCAAGAAAATAGGCATACCAAAATGGCGCTGCCAGCAGGCTGTGCACCGCGAGGATGGTGAGTAATGCGCTTAACCACCAGCGCTCGATGGTGATGGGGCTGTGACATTGCTTGGCGATTAATAAGATGACGCTCAACAGCACTATGCCTGCACCGAATATGCCGGTTTCAGCGAGCAGTTGAAAGATTAGATTATGGGCGTCATGACTATAGCCTTGTATGGCCGGATAGTGATCGGTTAGCAGAAAGTTTTGCCAGGCAAATTGTCCCCAGCCTGCGCCGAGTAGTGGGTGTTGGCTAAAAATTTGCCATGCTTGTTGGCTATATTGCAGGTTGTGTATGCTAGCTTGCAGTGTTGCTAACAGGTTTTCATGCGGCATGGTTGCTTGCGTGATCGGCAGTAGCGGAATAATGATGTGCCAGCCTATAAAAGCAGGAATCAGCGACAATAAGCGGTTTGCACGGATGTTGATGTTGTGCTCTGTTATGTGACGCGCCAACAACCAGCCGCCAATCGAGAGCACTAAGAGGTATACGACTGCCATTGCCTGGCCGCTAAAGGCTAAGCTGAAAGTCAGTGGCAGGGCTAATAACAGCGTGGTATCAGATTTAATGCGTTGGCTGAGCCATAAATAGAATAATGATGCTAAGGCTAAGCCAGTGTAGTTTGCGAGGTGGCTGGGTTGAGTTAGATTGCCGCTGGTTTCGCTGGCGATGAGCTGCGCCAGTATGCTGTTGGTTTTAGTTATGTCGGCAAACGCTAATACGGTAGTTAAAAACGATACTAAGCCGCCAATGACCAGGGCGGTGGCTAACAAAGGCACAATTTTATTAAGGCCAAGTTGCTGTTTGATTTGTGCTGCTACCATCATGATGATGATTGCCCAGGTGAGATATAAGGCGACTAATGCGTGTTGTTGCCAATAATTTGCCAAACCGAAGCTAATTTGCAGTACCAGTATGATGATTAAGCTTAACGGTGCGAGGATGAATTGGGGAATATAAAGCGAGTGTTCTGTCCTGTGTTGCAACATAAAGACACTGGCTAGTACACCTAACACTATCGCCATAAATTCAGCGTAAAAACTGCTGACTGGGCTGCCCTGAATGGGCATTAAAAACGGTAGGCTGCACATTAAAAATAACGCTGATAATGAGATTGCGGTCAGCGTTTTTTGTGTGAATGTCTCTGTATTTGGCATAGGTTTAGGGTTATTTTGTTTGTACTGCCAGCTCGTAACCACTTTGACGCGCTTGTTTTAACCAATAACGCGCTTGTGCTTTTTCGGTAGCTACGGTACTTACATTATAAATTCGATAGAGCATATACTGACCATGGGCATGTCCTTGTCTGGCGGCCTTTTCATACCATTTTGTGGCAAGCGGTATATCTTGTTGTCCGCCTAGCTCTAAATAATACAGCTCTCCCAATAAAGCCTGACTATTGGCATTGCCTAGTCGCGCCGAACGGTGGCACCAGTCAAAGGCTTGTACAAAATTAATGCGCCGTAATTTATCGCCATAGCGGAAGGCGTAACAGTTTTCGGCGGCAATATCGGCCTCTGAATCTAAGCCAAAATGAGCGCAGCCGCTGACGAGCAAAGCCAAAATCGCTGATAATAACCGGCTCATAAATCGCTCCATCTGAGATTGGAGGGTGCACAATAATCACCACAAACAGGAAACTGTATAGCCTCTTGTGATGACTCAGGCAGGGTTTGTGATTTTAAAGCCCGCTCATTACTCTGGTGATATTTATGTGTTGGATCCAGCCCTTCAGCTTTTTCGCCTTGGGTCAGAATATAAGGGGTAATCATTAATACCAGTTCGGATTTACTTTCTTCATCTTGGGTGGAGCGAAATATATTACCAATAAGGGGTATATCTGCGAAAAAGGGGACTTTGCGGCGATTACGCGCAAAACTATCGCGTATTAAGCCACCTACCGCGACGGTATAGCCATGTTTGGCAAATATTTCCCCCTTCAGACGTGCTGTAGAGATGGTATCAATCGGTAATTCCAGCACTTCACCTTGCCCTGTTGTCACCGGGATAGACGCAGCCCCGATATTTAAAGTGGCGCTTTCTTGCTCTAAGGCGATATGAATACTGCCATCGGCATTAATGTGCGGCGTAATTTTTAATGTTGTGCCAATCTCTTCTAATTCCGTTTCCGGTGTGGTGATGGTGCGTGTTGTGTTGAGGGTGTCAACGGTATCGATTGAATAGCCTCTGACCATAATGCGTTCTTCACCGACAAATAGATCAGCGGGTCGGTGATTCGATGCGACTAACATGGGATTAGAGATCACATTGATGCGGTTATTTTGTTCTAAAAGTTCGATATTGGCTTTAATATTATTGCTAATAAATTCATAAACTAAACTGCCTCCACCGCTGAAAGCGGCTGCTCCGCCTAAAAGAATAGGGTTGGTGCTGCTGCCTGTTAATTTGTCACTGGTTATTTCGAAGTTAAACAGTGAAGAAAAGTCTTCACCGACTTTAATATCAATAATTTTCATCTCCAACATAACCTGGGTCTGAGGTCTATCCAGTTGTTTAACTAACTCGCCAATGGAGTTTAATATGGATTGATCACTGGTTTTAACAATCAGCAAGTTATGCTCTATATTAACGGTGACAAAAATTAAAGTTTGCGCACCGGCAATCGACACTAAATTAGTCTGATCTAGCTGATTCCCTTGATTCGATAATAATGCCAGTTGTTCGATACTTAAGTCTTTTAACAGTGCGTTTTGTGGATTTTGTATGGCTTGTGTATTTGCAGCCGAGCCACGGCTATTACCGCGATTATTGCCGCTATTATTTCTACCGCCAAAACGCCTGTTGTTTCCGCCGCCTTGAGATCTGCCGCGATTATTACCACCACCACTGCTATTACCTGATTCGCTGGCGCTAGTGATGCCGCTGCCATAAGAGACTTGAACGCGTGCGCCATATAAATCTTCTATGGCGGAGGCAATCGCTATGACATTCGGGTTACGCAAATTAAAGACTTTTATCGCTTCATCTTGACCCACCACTAAATCTTTACTGTACTCTTCTTTGGTCATAATTCTAAACGTGCCTTTACCTTCTTTATCGTAACGATACCAAAGCTGATTAATGCGACAGATTGATTTAATGGCTTCTTCTAGCGTGACATTTTTTAAAAAAATGGTGACTTTAGTTTCTGCAGCCTCTGGCGTAACAATAATATTGCGCTGTGTATCTTCAGATAGAGCACGCACAATATCCATTAGGCGTATTTCTTTAAACTCCAGCTCCGCTATTTGCATTGAAACAGCACTACTCGAATACAATAATATTAATAATGTGACAAACAATTTCAATTTATTTTTCAAACACTTAATAGTTAGATTAGGCAATATGTCTATAGGCAAGTATTCATATCCCTGCTACAGCTTTAGAAGTTCTGCCATCCCTAATACAAACTTCTAATAGCCTGGGATTAATTTCTTGATCAAATTGGATTTTTCGAGAGGGTCGAGGATTATTTACATTTATAAGTTTGGCTTGATTAAGCGTTTAGTACTTGATTTTAAGTTAAAAGCTGCGCTATGTTTGATTAACGTAGCGCAGCTTTTAGCTTAAAAACAAAAATAAAACACCTAACAGACCCATTTGGGTGTAAATAACAGCGACATCCTTTCTGATTAACCTGTTTTTTTCCATCATCTTTAGCTATAGGGCGTTGTGTCACTATTTTATGGTTTTTCTCCTGTTTCTATTAGGGAATATTTCCCGAAAATACCAGGAATTATTCCTTATTTTGTTGCTCGCCCTTCATCCTAATGCTGCTCATTAAACCGTCGCTTAAGAGTATTTGCCAAGTAAGGTTTTTTTGCGTGCTCAATAATTAAAACGGACGCTAAGATAAATAATTGCTTTAATAGTGCGCTATCATTATTCACGAAGCCGCTATTGGGGCTTTATTACGTAATTCAATGTGTGCTTGTGTTGGCGATAGCGTAGACAATTTACTTGGTCTTCCAGTGGTGTTTGCTTTAATAAATGCTGTACAAAATGCTGGCTATAATAAGGGATTTGTAAGCTGCCTTTAGCGCCGAAACCATTAAAAATGGCTACATTTTTATAGTTTGGGTGTAGGCCAATAAATGGTGCTTTGTCTAGGGTTGTTGGGCGTATATTGGCTTGTTGTTTGTCTACTGCGGCAGAATGTAGCGATGGATAGGTGTGTGTGAGTGTTGCTAGTAGTTGTTGTTTTGCCTGAGTCGTCGCTTGGGTGTTTAAAATGGCGTTGTCAAAACTTGCGCCAGTGCGAAAATGATGCGTATCTAGCGGGATAAGCCAGTGGCCGTAATTCAGTATTTCTGGAATGAGTATGTGTTCGCTGCTCATTGTCAGTATTTCGCCTTTGGCTAACTGAAAAGGAAGATAGTTAAACCAAGGGTTGTAGATGGCTTGATAGCCTTCACAAAAGATAATTTTTTTTGCTGTTATGCCTTGCCAAGTGACTGTGTTGTTAAGTTGTAAGTCTTGGTAATTAAATTGGCAGGCTTGATAGCTTTGTTGTTCTTGAAAATAGTTTTTTAGGCAGCTTAATAGCTTGTGTGTGAGTAAATAGCCGGTTTGTTTTTGTTGAATTAGCCCGAGTGGCGCATGAATTGACTTGGGAGCTTGTTTTAGCTCGGGTTCTAGGTATTTGAGATAGTTTGGATCTTGGCGTCTTTGTTGATAACTGAGCTGTTCTTTTTCGTTACGGACAATGCGTAACATGCTTTTTGCTATATAAAAGTCTTTTTGGAAAAACTGACTTAATACCTGATAGCTTTGTTTTGCGCAGGGTAGCAGGGTGTCGATCTGGTTGTTTTTGACTAAGCGCATGCCTGTCACAGGATTGATTAAGCCTGCGGCAATTTGTGAGGCGTTTTCCTGCTGGTTATCGAGCAGGTGAATGCTGCAACCTCGTTGCATTAATTCCCAGCTAAGTAGACTGCCTGCTAGTCCTTGGCCGATAATCAAGTAGTCTACTTGTTTGGGCATATTTTTTGTTAGAGTATATGGCGCTAGCTTTCATGGACTTTCGAACAGAGCTGCCAGCGGGAAAGAAAATGAGACATTATTTAGGGCGTAAAGTATTGGGTGTATTAAATTTTATACCTTGCCAAGCAGATTTCATGAAATTCCTAATATTTTGATGGCTGTTGCCATTGGGATCATCCAATACGTCTTGATAAAAATCACCGAATAAATTTAAGGTCTGCGCCTGATTTAAATGCTGGAGTTGTGCAAACGCAAAGATTTTGCATGAGCCTTCGT
>JACUUF010000145.1 GCA_014859465.1 Methyloprofundus sp. | reverse complement strand
CAACCCCAACTGAAATGGCGGACTGGGTGAGTACGGTTGTTGGCGAAGATGAAGTCTATACAACCAATTCTCCAAAATCACCTCCGCAAACAAAAGCGGCCACCGGCTTAGTAGTCAAAGCTAGTCACACACAAGACAGTATTAAGTCGCAACTTAACAAAATTCGACATCTACATAATGAAACAGAGCAAGAGGAGGCTCTCCGTGCTCTCCCCCTCTCAAGCACAGTTAATGTTACACCAGGGTTGATGAAAAAAATACGAGCCTTAGGCCCAGGTGCCGAAGGAATGGTTATTCACAATCTGGCAGGTGAAATGGCACTAGCAAGCGAAATTGAAAAAGCTTTGGTTGCAAGACGCGCCCTAATGGTCGGCTTGAGTGAGCGTAATATTGCATCGGCATCGCCCGTTAGAGAAGAAGTTGAGCGAAAGATTGCTCGATTAGAAAAAGATATTGATCAAGCTATGTTTGAGTATCGACTTCGTAAAGAGCTTGTAAGTGACTTGGCTACCATAGTTTATGAAGAAGATGCTGCTGGCTTTAAGCAAGAAATCCGTGAAAGACAGGGGTTTAGATTGCCAAGCTTAAAAAAATCTAGTGGAGCCGACGAGTAATGGAACCAGCTTGGAACTACGCTGAAGTAGTTCTAGGAGGGCAAGGTTGGCACTTCTATAACTTATTCTTTGATATTTTTTCAACTTTAGGCGTTCATTATTATGCGTTCGCGATTGTGATGCTAGCAACATACTTTGATATAAAGAAACAAGGCTATGCAATACCAGCTCATTATGAAATAAAAATATACTTCATACGTACAATTACATTTTTTATTGTGGTGTTTTTATTTTGGATGCCCTCTAACTATGCCAAATACTCTACACAAAAACTGATTGATTCAGAGCGATTTGATAGTGTACCAGTAGCATTCGACAATCTTGATGGTGATTACCCCACCCCTCTTGGTATTGGATTAACTCATAAATTATTAAAAGCACTTACACATCAAATGAACAATTCATCATTGCTTGATATGCGTGCAACCGAAGCTTTTATGACTCAAAACTTAATGAAAATCGAAAACCCAAAAACTCAGGTTGAAACTGCATACTTTATTGAGCAATGTTACAGGCCTGCACTACATCGGCTTTCAATAGTAAACAATTTTGAAGACGATTATGATGGGTTGCCAACCTATATAGGCGATGAGCTTTTAATGCAACCAGGGATATATAAAAAATGTCACCAGACTGAGTCTGATTCAGGTAACTGTTTAGGTTCAGCTGATCGAATGCCAGTCGAACTAGCCGAAAAACTAAATATACAAACTAAACACCTTGTATCAAGTGAAGATGGAAGTTCTTTTTATGCAACGGTCACGCCTTCTTGCTATACATGGTGGACAGGTAATGAAGATCATTACTACGACCATTCCGGTATACCAGGAGATTATATAGCACTAAGGGAACAACTTTACGCGGAAGCCAAGAAACACTTTAATAGAACATGGGCACTGTCAAAAAATGCAGAAGATGAGTATATACAGCGCCTACTTTTTAACTCCGACATGTTGGAAAGAACAACGCCAGATACTACAAGTGAAAAACATATTGGCGGTAAAATTAAAGACTGGGTAGTCACCTCCTTCGCATCAGCAGGCGCTAAGATTTTTGAAGTAATTTTGGCATTCACACTTAAGGCACTTACATATGCTTTGCCAATCATTCACGGATTTCTTGTATTTGGATTTTTGGCTTTCGCTTCATTCGCTATACCTATGTCAGGTTTTTCACTGTCATATTCTATGAGCATGTTACTGCACTTTCTTTACATAATGCTTTTGCCTGTTGTATGGAATATCGCAGGACTCATGAATGATGCCGTATTAAGGCTACTTTACCCAAATAACTTTGAGTCAGATACGGTTTTGTTTATATCCATGGATGTTAATACTGGAATGGCAACAACGATTGTTTCCATATTGTCAGGGCTTCTATATATATGGCTACCGCTCTACCTTCGTAGCGTGTTCTCAAGCTTAGGGGATAAAGTAGCAGATGCGACCGATTCACTAATTAGCGAAAGTCAGAAAGCAGGTAAAACTGGCGGTGGTGCTCTCATAAGTAAAATGGGATCCAAAGGTAAGAAATAATGGAATACTTTAATGAAGTTCTGAATTCATCAAATGCAGACGTCATCATTCGTATAACCGGTTTAAGCTTAGCGATTTCAACTGCTTTAAGCATTTCTGGTTTCTTAATCAAACAAGCTATGCATGATTTAATCGATGGGCAATCTAAAACAAATGAGTCCGTAAAAGGGTTGGCACTTATTGGTTTTTGGATCGCGTTGGTAGTTGCTTTATTTTCAATAGTCTAAAAGGAGTTGTGACATGAAAGAATTAAAGAGCGCGTTTAAAAAAGCATTTTACATAAATGATCAAGTTCGTAAATCCAATGGATTTTTAATAATTGCCGGGTCTTATACTTTAACGTACATGTTGCTTATTCTGCTGGGAGCAACTTTTGATGCAACAGGCTTCAAGCTATTAGGAATGATTTGGGTACTTTGTGGATTGCCGTGGGCTTTCTTGCGAAGCTTGGAAAATAAAAAGAGCAAAATTCAAAACAATTTATAAATTAAACCATTTCGCCGTCAGATGATGGCTGCGAAATGGTCATTCTCCTCTGTAAGGATTGAAAGGCTTTGTTTCCCAACGAATAACTGCAACGAAAATTTGACCAATGGCAATAAGTAAGTTGTAACTTATAGCTAGCAAGTGAAATCCTAAAATGAAAACCATTTTTACAAGCATAATAATAAATTGAAAACCTACCATCAAATTTTTTTTTGCGCTCATCTTCGTACCCTCAATTTTCGCTCTTGTTGGCTCCTATTATAGTCCTCTATCGAGCCGTGTCAACAATATTTTTTATATTTTTTCTTTTAAAAACAACCACTTAAACTGTTTCATGTATATGGATCTGTTTCAATATAGGCGATTAAAGAGCATCAAGCTTGTCTCAAATCCTTATTTATCATTTTATTGTTACTTAGTTAATTTTACTATAGCATGGCGTAAATCACGATTATATTAAGGTTGCTTGGTAAGCATTTAGGTGAGAATAACTGATCTATGAGCATTGATTCTAGCCTTGTCATCGAGTTGAGTTACCAAGCGAAATTTCACCGCCCAGGAGCGTGTTATGAATAGTGAAAAAAAATCTATTTCAGCAAAAAATATTCTTTTTGATACTCAAAACCCAAGGCATGATCCATCTGAGGATCAAGTTGATGCACTTCAAAAGTTACTAAAAGACGAGGATATTCGTTCACTAGCAGCCGATATTGTTAAACATGGAGTCAATCCAACCGAAACATTAATCGTTATGCCCTCTGGAACGGAAAACAACAAGCACATTGTCTTGGAAGGAAATAGACGGCTTGCTGCACTCAAAGTTCTTCAAAAACCAACGCTTTGCCTTAATAAGCAGGACGAAAAATATTTCGCTTCTCTGAAGAAAAAGTATTCTGGAGACTTTTTAGTGCCCTGTACCGTTGTCAAAACTAGAAAAGATGCCGAGCACTGGATACTAATCAAGCATGGAACCGACCTCGGTGGAGCGTCGACCAAGCGTTGGAATGCAACCCAAAACGCACGTTTTGCAGATAATACAAGTACCTCAAGCCCTAATCAGAGAGCATATACTTTATTAAAGTACGCATATGAAAATGCTTTGATTACTAAAGATCAACACGACAAAATCAATATAACGACGATTACGCGTTACCTATCAAGCCCTTTATTGCGTAAATCTCTAGGCATTGATTTCAAGAATAATTGGATTCAATCTAATCTTCAGTTATCTAGATTTAACGATGCCGTGCAGCGTTTTTTGCTTGACGATCTAAAAAGCGTTGAAGATGGGGGTCTCTCATCTAGAAGTAATGCATCTGACCGAGAGAATTATGGTCATAAATTGGTTGCTGAACTTCACCTTCATGAAGCAAGAGAGAAGTCTTATAAAGATGTTCCAAAAATTAACTCTGAGAACAAAATGGGGAATATTAATGATGAGCAATCCCAGTCCATCCGAGACAATAAAAACCCTAACAAGCGCAGCAAGGTCATTCCTTACGAGTTTAAGTTAACTATCCAGAAACCCAAGATTAAGCGTATCTATGATGAGTTAAAAAGCATTGATCCCAAGCATTATACAAATGCGGCCGCATTCTTATTTCGGGGGTTTATAGAACTAACGATACATTACTACCTTGAATCCGTGCTTAGACGTCATGAAGAGCAGCGTGATCTGCACAAGCACATAATTACTGTAGCAGATGACCTTGAGAGTAAAGAAATCCATAAGAAAAAACTATCGTCTCTTCGAGCAATTGCAACAACTCCCACACAGTCTTCACCTTTAAGCATTAAATTGATGAACAATTATGTTCACGGCACCGTTGAACCTAGTGCAACAGATCTTATTCTGGCGTGGGATCCAATTCAAGAAGCAGTGAGATTGATTTATGATGAAATTAATAAAACTCCCTCTGGCCAAACACAACAAAAAGGCGTAAGATCACTGAAAACAGGAGTGACTTTATAGTATGCCGACTACCTATTCCCCGCTACGTTATCCTGGCGGTAAATCTCAACTAACACCGTTTATTGTTGAGCTCTTAAGAGAAAACAATCTACTGGATGGAACGTATGTGGAGCCCTTTGCCGGTGGAGCAGGAATAGCTTGGCACTTACTATTAAAAGGTTTTGTGCAGGAGGTTTACATAAACGACTTGAACCCTTCAATATATGCGTTTTGGAAAGCCGTCCTGGAAGAGAATGATAAATTATGTGGCTTGATTGAAGATACTCCCATTACTATAGACGAATGGAATAAGCAAAAATTGGTTCAGCACAGTTCAAATACTGCTTCATTGGAGTTAGGGTTTTCTACGCTTTTTCTAAACAGAACCAATCGCTCTGGAATCATTAAAGCCGGTGTAATTGGAGGAAAGTCTCAAGATGGCAACTATAAACTTGACTGCCGTTTTCAGAAACAAGCCATCATAAAAAAAATACAAGATATTCATCTATTCAAAGATGAAATAAAGCTTTTTAATCTTGATGCAAACGACTTTATTAGGGACATACTACCTAGTGTAGAGCAAAAATCTTTAATTAATATTGACCCGCCTTATTACATAAAGGGCAAAGGGCTTTACCAAAATTTCTTTGAACACAAAGATCATCAGTCGCTGTTAAATAGCATAGAAACCATTCACCATCCTTGGATCGTAACTTACGACAACACGCCTGAGATTAATAGCCTTTATGCAAAACATAACCCTAAAACATTTGAATTAAACTATTCGGCCCAGAAAAAATGCAAAGGATCAGAAGTCATAATTTATGGCCCCGGTATACAAGCTTGCCAATTCGAGCCTGGTATGACTTTTTCACAGGTTAAAAACCTAAAGAAAACCCTCAGTGACAATATGATTATGAAAAAAACAAAACAAGAAAGATATGAATATGATGAAGTGGTTTAGCGAGCTCATTTGGAAGCCGATTAAAAGCCACGTTGCCTTTTCCATGATGATTTTGGGTGGCGTGTTTATCGTATTAGGCGTATTAGTTGTCAACAGTTTCGACGCGTTATCAAAAATCCTTCTCCATTCAGGTAGCGCCATTTTAGGCGGCGGTGTATTTGCAGTTATTCTGAAATCTGCCCAGTTTACAGAGATTTTCCAGAAGCACATAGCAACGGTTTTTTATGATCCTGCATCATTAGACAAGCATGCAGCGATAGATCGCTGGGAGACTATGACCGACTCACTTCTAAAAGAAGTCATTCCAGAAAATTATGCAATTGCATCAAGAATTTTAAAAGAGCATTTTTTGGACTCAGACTTGCATTATCATTTTGAAGAATTTCATACTGTTCACGATATCGACGTCAACAGGAGAGAAAAAAGTGCAACTATTACAAATACATCTAAAACAAAGCTAATTATATCCCCATGCATTGAATGTCCATTATTAATTCAAGATTATAAAATTAGCTCTGGTAGTATTTTGTCTATGGAACTGTTTTTAAATGGATCCAAGTTAGACTTAAATGAATGGATAGACCCACTTAAATCTAGTGAAACCCACAAATTTATTAGTGTAAACTTAAGTACATTCTTACCTGTTGATTGTAGCAGTTCAGATCGAGTGGTTGAGTTTGAACGAATTATCAAGTTTAAACAGGACTTAAAAAAAGAGCCTTACATATACCTAAATGTTCAACGTTTCACAAAAGGCGCTTCAATTAAGACAAAGATAACAAGTGGGTACTCTGTCAACCTCGTAAAGACGGGGCTTAACAACTGGCAAGAACATTCAGAAACGAGCAGCACGGATACTAACGGATACCAACGATGGAACCTCGCAGAGAAAGATTTCTTGCTACTGCCTGGGCAAGGTTATATACTTATTATCAGTCAAGACTAAAGTGGAGTAGTAAATTATGAATCATTCTTGGAAAGAAAATTTTTAAAACTTTTGCCAAAAAACCCACTTTTCTGAGTGGGTTTTTTGTATTCCAATCCTAATTAAATCCCCACTCAACACCAATAGACGTCGTTGGGCCTAGATATGATACGGCCTTGAGTTTTGGTGTAAATTGGTAACTAGCGTAAAATGGCCCCATTCTAGTATCGTCATGACTATGTCCAATCCCTGGATCCAATAAGGCAAACCCGAGCATCAATTTTGGAATATCCGCATGGGTTACGTGAGCGCCAAAATCAAATGGGATACCGGTCAATAACCGATTGAAGTCACCACCCTCGGTATCAACATCCACATAGGCTAGGCGAACACCAATATTACCTGATATAGCCACTTTAACCTTACTGTCTACTGACTCGAACACTGGCTGCCAAGCACCAATACCTGCACCAATACTATAATGCGTTAAATTAATATCAGGCTGTTGCATGCCGCTGGGTAAATCCCACTTAACTTTGCCCGAGCCATAAATGCCTTGCCCCCAGAAATGAACTTGATTTGAAAAATCACCAAAATACTGCCCCCAACCCAAATTATCAGCTGGAACATAAGCTCTAGCAAAAAAACCATCTGTGGTATGTGCCGAATAATGCATTACTTCGACACCATTCTTTTTGAATTGACCGAAGTTTTCAATTGAAGGTGGGCTGTATTCTTTAGCCTCTTGAGCAAAAGATCCACTCGCTAGAAGAGTGGCTGTAACACCTAAAGCTGTAGCAATAGTTTTGATTTTCATGGTTTACCTCTTTTAATAGATTATGAAAAAAATTTCATAATGATCATATCCATTGCCCAATGCGCAGGCGTGAATTACAAAAAACAAGTTATGTCTTTTGAAATCTCTGAGAAATTAAAATTTCGGTTTATTACCGTAAAAAAGTTTGGTAGCTTACCTAAGAGGGTATGAAATATCAACATACAGATCAGTAATAGATACGAAGGAAAAACATGGATACAGAAGTGATCGAAGACTCAATCAAGAAAATAATCGAAGCATTTGACGAAAAAGAACTAGAAGCCATCTTAAAGGAGGACTTCAATTTTTCAGATGAAGAGGTTAAGGAAGTTATGTCGTGCTACATATCAGATAAGAGCTGTATTATTTCAAAAGTATTAGAAATCATCATTAGGAAGAAAGGGCTTGAACAAAACAGACTTGCCGAAATCGTTAATGCTGCTAATCTTAAGCAGCGACTTGAGGAGTCAGAAGAGGCTTACCGGAAAGAGCTTAATGAAATGCTGAAAAAACTCAATCAAGATGTGATAAAAGCAATTATTGATTACCTTGATGCTGTGCGACAGGAAAACGATTCAAGGTTTTCCATGCGTTAGTATCAAAAACGTATGGATTTGAGACTTACGCATTAGTGAACCTGATCCGAGTTTTTAAGGCCATATTCTAGGATCATTTATCAGTATCGTAATCATAGTATCATTTATAATATTTATTTTAAGTAATGAGACTAATATTTAAGGAGTATGTTGAAATGAGTATTTCAAAGTTTGCTTTTCTTTTCATGGTTTCCATGTACCTGACAATGTTCACCCTGTTCGTATTCCAGCTTGAAGTAACGAACTTATTAGTTGGGATACTTTTAGCAATCTTTTTATGGGTTCTATATTGGATGCAAAGTGGGTTTACTAAGTTTGTCAAAAATGCTTATAAGGAAGAGTTTGAAAACCTTCATAAAGAAATCGATGAGTTAAAAAAACAGTTGAAATCATAATTTAAATGAAAGTCGGCTACGCACGCGTATCAACACTTCACCAAGATCTTACGCTTCAGCTAGATGCCCTCAAAGCTGCTGGTTGCGAAATTATCTATGAAGAAACCGGATCAGGTGCAAAGTATGATCGCCCGGAACTTGCAAATGCTCTCAAAGCATTGCGTTCTGGTGATCAACTAATCGTGTGGAAACTTGACCGACTAAGCCGGTCAATCAAAGACCTAATATCTATCATCAACGACCTTGATGCCAGAGAGATCGAGTTCACATCGATCACTGACAACATCGAAACGAGCAGCCCTTCCGGGAAGCTCATGTTCCATATTTTCGGCGCATTAGCTGAGTTCGAGCGAAACTTGATTAGAGAGCGAACGACTGCTGGATTAA
>JACUUF010000023.1 GCA_014859465.1 Methyloprofundus sp. | reverse complement strand
AATTTTTGCATCATGGCCTCAGCCTGATGCAAATAACCACTACCAAACAAATTCAAATGATTAAGAATATGGTATAGGTTGTACAAATTTTTTCGCGTTTTATAGCCTGAATCTAAAGGCCAAACCTCTTCATAAGCGACATAAAAATCATGGCTATAACCGCCAAATAATTCAGTCATCGCTAGATCAGCCTCCCGATCACCATAATAACAAGCTGGGTCATAAATAATTGCCTGTCCGCATTCATCTGCTGCCGCATTACCAGACCATAAATCGCCATGTAACAAAGATGCTTGTGGCTGATAGCTGGAGAAAAACTGCGGCACTAACGCATATAATTTGGCACCTAAAGCCTGAAGTTTTCCTGTGTATCCATTTTGCGCAGCTAGATTAAGTTGCACAGCTAAGCGCTGCTCTTGCCAAAAATGTATCCAGTCATTTTCACGAGAATTTTTTTGTAAACTACTGCCTATATAATTATCATGGTGCCAGCCAAAATAATCTTGCTGAACTTGATGTAAGCGAGCTAATTGCTCACCTAATTGCAGTTGGGAACGATTAGATAAAGACTGCAAAGCCACATATTCCAATACTAGAAATGCATTTTCACCGGCTATACCGGAACAAATCGGCTTTGGGATACGCAAGGTATGAGTGCTCGCCAAGTCATGTAGGCCTAAAGCCTCAACTTCAAACATAGCTAATAAGTTGGCCTTATTTAACTTTACAAAATAAGTTATTGTTAGCCCTTGCATACGATAGACACGATTAATATCACCACCTTGCATCGCTGCAACTTTTTGCAATTGAAAAGATTGACCGGTTGCTTGCTCTATATTATCAACAACTGCTGTCCAAAACTTCATTCATCAACTCACTCGCAGCTCAAAACTGCTCAGCTTTGCGTCTTGCTGCATTGGCATTTGCAAGATCACCTTGCTGAGCATAGATATCTGCAATCAATAACCAGTTTTTCTTTTTTAATCCACCATTACCTTCAGCTAATAAAGCAGATTTTTTGGCCAAATTAATTGCCAGTTCAAGCTCCTCTTGCGCCAATTTTAAAACAGCTAACTTATATAATAATAGTGCATTTCTTGGTTCTATACGTAAGGCGCGCTCAATAGTAGTAACAGATTCATCTATATTACCCTGCTGATACAAGTTATCAGCACCAGCAAGCAGAGCAACGACGACATTAGATGATTTTGCTTGAGGCTTAACTTCGACATCCTGCTGATTTAGAATAGTAGAGTCTTGTACCGTTATTGGCTTGGTAGTAACTGGCGCACTTATAACCGCATTATTATCCCTGCTTAAAGGCCTGCCAGATGAGTCAACCTGACCATAAACAGGGGCAGGCTTTTGCTTGCTAGTAAAACCACTGCAACCCACTAATAAGCTTGTGCTACAAAGTAATATTCCGGTTTTTTTTATCATTTTTTTATCATGTAATAGTTAACAAATGGTCATTTAAAAATAATGTGCTGTGGGGAGGGGTTTTAGTCGTGACTTGTATGAATTCGGGACTAAATTCGGGACTAAAAACGCCGTCTACAAATACCTTGATCATCAAAAAACATGGCATTGAAATTAAAATAGCTCAATATCATCGTCATCTTGATGACTATTAGCCTGCTCAGCGGCTAATTGCATAGCCTGTTCTAGCGTTTTTCCCTGTAAAATCGCATCAAACATGATTTTTTCAGATTCCATCGTATAGCCTTTACGGATCTTATCTTGTAACTTACTCCATTCTATCGGGTTATAAAGCAATTGTGGGCTATCAATAATTTTCGATAAATTACTCAAATTGTCAGTGACATGCTGCAAGCACTGCTGCATGCGATCATAAAATTGAAAGGCAATGATAGATGATTGTACCTTTTCATTAGTCAGCCTATAGTGCTGTAAAATTTTATCTTTTGCAGGGCTATCTTCTATCGCTTCAAGAGCCTTATTTATTTCCGATAAGCTATCAACCATGCTAGTAAACGACTCTGTTAGTGTCGTCACAGACTGCTCACCTTCGCGTATACTAGATTGCACTTGCGTAGCCGATAGTGTTAGTAATTTAACCGTCTCTCGAACTTGACTCCAATCTAAATCAGGCTGCTGAGAGTTTGAATTTGGAATATTCATCAATGGATATCTTTTAAGTAATTAATCTTTAATCGCCGCTATAGCAGCGGCTAATTGTGGCTCTACGTTTTGTGTTTTAAATACCTGCCATAGATTTTTTTCATTCTGCATACTAGTAACAAGCACCTCCTCTATTAAAACTTTCGTTTTAGCATGATCCAATCCGAGCAAAACATAAACTTCATTTTCTGGGCCTGTCTCAATTTGATAAACTTTAGCATCAGCTAAACTTTCATTATCGATATGTTTATTCGCGCTAACAATTAACGCATCAATGACTTTACTGCTTAACTCAGATTTCTCGGCATACAGGCTAATTTTGCGCGCAACTTTAAGCTTAAATCTCTCGATTAACTGCTTTCTTGCAGCAATTTCAGCCATATCTAGCATATAGTTACGCCCCCCGAATGACAGTTCAAACTTACCCACTGCCTGAATAGCTAAATCAGAATAAGGCTCATCACAAATCCAGTTTGGCGCTTTTTTCTGAGAAGCAAACAAGCAAGCTTTGTTAACTACTTTTGGCTGCGTACAAGCCAATAAATTAGCGACCAAGATAATAACGATAACTTTTAATAATTTCATTGAACTCAATATTTTACAATGGTTTTGCTAGGTTGCTTATTGAAATAGCCCTTAACTTAATTGCAGCACCTTTAACTCTGCCTAAATTCCTCGGGCACTTTTAAATCAGTTGGCATACTTGGCTTTTCTCCAAAACCTGTTTTAGCGGCTTTTAATTGAAAAATATACGCTAAAACCTGGGCAACCACCAAAAATAAACCTGCCGGAATCTCTTCGCCTATTTCTGTCGAG
The DNA here is from genome assembly GCA_014859465.1 of Methyloprofundus sp. Lineage (GTDB taxonomy): Bacteria > Pseudomonadota > Gammaproteobacteria > Methylococcales > Methylomonadaceae > Methyloprofundus. Next base: position 38,444 of record JACUUF010000023.1, on the reverse strand, counting down.
TAATACAAAGCCCGCGCCAGAGGTGGTACAGCGACTAAGGGCACATCGGCGCCCGTGGCGATATTACGTATTTGCGCAGCGATTAAATCTGTTCCTTTTGCCAGCACAACAGGCGCTCCCGAGCTATTAGGATCATATTTTAATGCCACAGCAAAATGTGTGGGATTAGTAACGATAACATCAGCATTAGGTACATCATTCATCATCCGACCTTGTGCCATAGCCATTTGTAATTGCCGAATACGCCCTTTTACCTGAGGATTTCCATCGGAGTCTTTATGTTCATCCTTGACCTCTTGCTTGGTCATCATCATGTCTTTTTTATATTTCCATAGCTGATAGGGAACATCTATCACAACTAATAAAATTAAAGTGGCACTTAAAATCAACAAACAATACATCAAAATATCCGCACTATGATAAATAGCACTGTTAACCGATTCATTGCTTAAACCCATAAATTCAGGTAAATAAATATCGTATAAAATTTTAGCGACAAATAAAATCAAACTGGTTTTCAATAGCGCTTTAAGTAATTCGATCACTCCTTGCATACCGAACATGCGCTTAAAGCCCTTGATAGGATTAAATTTAGACCACTTAGGCTGCATCGCCTCCATACTGACATTCCAGCCGCCCATCATCATCGGTCGCATTAAAGCCATAACCATCATGACTATGCCAAAAGGGAAAATGAGTAATATGCCATCCAATAATACCTGATCAAAAAGCAACACCGTACTGTTGGGATCAAAAATAAGCTCTCGACTTATTTGGAATTGCTGTTTCATTAATACCATCAAGCCTTCGACTATGCCATTGCCTAAAAACATCAGCATAATGACACCCGTCATTAAGGAAACAAAGGTATCTAATTCTTTAGAGCGAGGAATTTGGCCTTTTTTACGCGCATCAGTAATGCGCTTGCCGGTAGGTTCTTCGCTTTTATCTTGTCCTGAATCTTCAGCCATTTAAACGCGTAAAACTTGTTTAATTAATTGAAAGCCCTCAGCAAGGACCAGCGAGAAGGCATCAATCACATTGGGCATTAGAATCCAAATCAAAACCAGTCCCATCATAATAGTAATAGGGAAACCTACACCAAAAATCTGTAATTGTGGCGCTGCTTTTGATGCCACCCCAAAACTGACATTAACAAATAAAACGGCAGCCATAATAGGCAGGGACAACAACACCCCACCCGCAAACATTTGCCCGCTCCAAATAATAATAACCCATAAATCAGCTCTACTTAAACCAATAACCTCAATAGGCAAGGTCTTAAAGCTCTCTACGAGTAACTCGATCAACAATAGGTGACCATTAACACTCAGAAAAAATAAACTGCCCGAAATCACTAAAATTTGCGCGACAACAGGCACTTGAACGCCCGAAGCAGGATCAACCATAGAAGCAAAACCTAAACCCATACTATAAGCGATGGATTGGCCAGCAACCAGCATAACAGCAAAGACCATTTGCAAAATAAAAGCAGTCGCCAAACCTATCGCCATTTGCTGAATAGTCACCATAACCCCCTCATAACTCATCAAAGGAACAGGAGGTAGCGGAGGAATAAAGGGCATAACCACCCAAGTGATCAGAAAAGAAATTAGCAACCGAAATTTAACGGGGGTCGTTTTGGCACTAAAAATCGGAACCGCCATAAACAAAGAACTAATACGCACAAAAGGCCAGAAAAACAAGGCTATTTTTGCCAACAATTCCTGCTCAGTAAAGTTCAAAACTTAGCCTATTAGCAGAGGAATACGTAACATAAGATCTTGAAAGAAATCGACAATCACTTGCAACATCCAAGGCCCCAAAATCATCAAAACAATAATAATAGTCGCTAGCTTAGGAATAAAAGTAAGGGTTTGCTCATTAATAGAAGTCGCTGCTTGAAACATAGAAATAATCAAACCTACGACCAGTGAAGACAATAAAATAGGAGCCACTAATTTAACCGCGACAACGACCGTTTCTTGGGCAATCATGGAAATAACATCAGGCGTCATAACGGATCATTCCTATACGTAGAAACTAGCGGCTAACATTTCTAAAACTAATGCCCAACCATCTGCTAATACAAAGAGCATTAATTTGAAAGGCAAAGAAATAATCATCGGGGATAACATCATCATCCCCATAGACATTAAGACACTGGCAACCACCAGATCAATCACTAAGAATGGCAGGAAAATTAAAAAGCCAATTTGAAAGGCTGTTTTTAATTCACTGGTGACATAAGCAGGTAATAATAAAGAAAATGGCACTGCTTCAGGACTGGCAATATCATCCCGGTTTGCAATACGCATAAATAGCTCTAAATCGGCCTCTCGTGTCTGCTTTAACATAAACGTACGAAATGGGCCGGAAGCTTTTTCTATGGCCGTGACCGCATCGATTTTTTCTTCCAGATAAGGTTGCACTGCCTCAGTATTCACTTTGTCAAAAACAGGCATCATGATGAATACCGTCAAAAACAAAGACAAACCCAATAGCACTTGGTTACTCGGAGCCTGAGCAGTCCCCAATGCCTGCCGCAGTAACCCCAAAACAATCATAATCCGGGTGAACGATGTCATCGTTAGCAAAATAGAGGGCAATAAGGTCATTATTGTCATCAAAGCTAAGATCTGAATCGTGACGGTATAGGTCTGCCCCCCTTCGGCATTGGTAGTCACACTCATAGCTTCGATGCCTTGTGCGGCAATAGCCGGGTGCAGCAAACTTAGCGCCAATAATACGCCACATACACTGCGTTTAATCACTGATCTGTCCTTTCTTAATCACTTGCCTTAGTTTTTGTGCAAATTGACTTTCGCCAACGCCCTTTAAGTGTGCATCCTCAAAAATCAAACAGTCCTCTCCTTCCAAGGTATGCAAAGCCTCAACTCGGCCTGGACTTACGCCGAGCAATAATTGCTTATTACCTAATTGCAATAATACCACTCGTTCCTTTGCACCCAGCGAAAGCCCCGCCAATACGCGCATTTGGCCGGCGGTAGGCGAAGTTAATCCGCCTGCTTTATGCACAGCCCAAACACATAAGAAAAAAATCCCTAAAACCAAAATTAAGCCGCCGCCCCAACGCATAAAATCCGCGGTCATTAAAGTTCTAGGTGCGCTAGGCTCCAATACTGCCGCGAAAATAGCATCACTATAAATGCTTAAACAAGCAAGTAGCGCAAATAATCGCATCACGCGAGTCGCTTAATTCTTTCTGAAGCACTAATAACATCGGTTAAGCGTATGCCGAATTTATCATTAACAACGACAACTTCACCGTGAGCCACCAAAGTACCATTAACCAGCACATCCATAGGCTCTCCGGCTAAACGATCTAGCTCCACTACCGAACCTTGATTTAACTGTAATAAATTACGAATATTGATTTGGGTACGGCCAATTTCCATAGAAATCGTAACCGGGACATCTAAAATAACATCTAAATTAATATCTTCGCCATCAGAACTATTGGCATCATCTTCAAGCTCTTGGAACGACATTGCCTCGGCTTTTCCCTTGCTTTCTGCCTTGCTTTGCTCTTCCATAGCATCGCCCCAATCAGCAGAAGCATCATCAGCACTGCCAGCGCCTTGCTCATTCATTGCTGCTGCCCAATCGTCGCCTAACTCGCCGTTTTCGTCTTCACTCATTTTGCCATCCTCACCTTAAATCACTCATACTAATACACTGCATCATTATGCTTCATTGTGCAGCGCTTTATTTCTATCAATTTAAAAAATCACAAACTATCAGGTGATATTTTTTCAGTTATTTTTACTGCATAATTGCCATCAGACAAACCCACCTCACCCCTAAAAATAGGAATAGATTCGGCACGCAACATAACCTCTTCAGGCAAATCAATCGGAATCACATCACCTTTTTTAAAATGCAAAACATCACTCAACTTCATTTTCTTTTCGACCAACATACTATTCATATTAACTTTTGAGCGCATCACTTCATTACGCAATGAAGCCTGCCAACGATTATTATCTGATTCCCCGTGATCACTTGAAATACCAGCATCCAATAAATCTCTAATCGGCTCAATCATAGAATAAGGCATAGCAATATTAATATCGCCACCACCGCCCTCTAGCTCGATATGTAACGTAGAAACAACAACAATTTCAGCAGGACTGACAATATTAGCGAAAGCTGGATTAACTTCCGAATTCATATACTCAAAATCCAGCTCCAAAACGGGTTTCCAAGCTTCTTTCAAGTCTTTAAAAATCAAATCAATAATTAATCGAATAATCCGCATTTCAGTAGGCGTAAATTCGCGACCTTCTACTTTATTGTAAAACTGACCTCCACCACCAAAAAAGTTATCCACAGCGGTAAAAACCAGCCTAGGCTCCATAACGATTAAAGCACGGCCACGCAAAGGCGCAAAGCGGACAATATTTAAATTGGTAGGCACAAAAAGACTCTGTACATATTCGGAAAATTTCTGAATTTGAATACCGGAAATGGAAATTTCTGCTGAGCGACGCAAAAAGTTAAACAAAGAAATGCGGAAATAACGCGCAAAACGCTCATTAACCATTTCCAGTGTTGGCATCCTGCCACGAACAATTCGTTCTTGGCTATTAAAATCATACTGCCGCGCATCACCGGCAACATAGCCATCAACCTCGACATCCGTTTCGACATCGCCATCATCTACGCCATGTAAAAGCGCATCAATTTCATCTTGGGAAAGTAAATCAGCTGTTGACATGGCTATTGCATAACAAACGAAGTAAAAAAAACATCTTGTACTTTATTTTTAGCACCCATTTTTTTCATAACTTTATCGACTTCCTCGTGCATAAGTTCTATGAGCTTTTCTTTACCCTCTTCTGTTTTTAAATCTTGAGGAATCTGTCCACTCATCAACATTAAAAAATTATTACGTATCATCGGTTGATGTTTGTTTAATAATTCAACGGCAGTGACACCTTCAACGCTTAAAGCAATCGAAATTTGCAACAAACTGATTCCCGAGCTTTTAGGGAAATTCACCACAAAAGGTTTATCCATTTCGAAATAAGTCAAAGCAGTATCAACGCCCTCAACTTCCTCTTCTTCAGGCTCAGCCTCGTTTTCCTTAGTAGCTTCCGCACCTTCTTCTACAGCAGCCTCATCCCCCATAAACATAAAATAATAAGCCCCGCCCCCACCAGCGAGTAGCACTACCAGCGCGACAATCATCATCATCATTTTTGAGGATTTTTTCTCAGTACCTTGTTCAACTTCCGCCATTATTTTATCCTTTATTAAAACCAAGCAAATAACTTGCCACTCATCAACTAACTCAAAATTAATATTTTTTTGCTAGGAGTAATTTAGCACACTAAAGTGACTCTTTTCTGCCCACACCAACATCCTGCTATTATAAAGATAAGAACATAAAATGTAGAAATATTAACGCAGAAATAAAAAAAGGGGCTTTTACCTGTAAGTAAAAGCCCCTTCATTAGTCAACAGCTACGCAGCAGAAACTAGGTCATTTAGAATGCACAACCTGGCTTAACACCAAGTTTCTTCAAAACAATCGCCATAGGACAAAAGCCTGTAAACGCCGATTGAAATAAATTAGCACCGACAAAAGCAGTGAACCATAACCAGTTAATGGAATGGTACTGCGACAATGCCAAACTCATTAAAATAAAGGCACCTGCAACAGCAAACACAATACGATCTATACTCATTTTTTTTACCTATTTTAAGCGGACTACGCCCATAAATTTAAGAATCATTTTTTCATAATATGGCTCACTAATGCCTTTAGCGATTTTGCGCATAAAGTATTTTTCAAAGCCAATTTTCGCTAAATGCACCCATTTTCCTTGCTGCGCCCATGTTGTGTTACGTGGCGGAATTTGCGGCACAGCTAAAAAAGCAATACCACTATCACCCATATCAGCCAAACATAATGCGTTCAAACTAGGTCTAGAAGACGGCTCTTTACCTGCCAATTCATCGGCAATATTATGTGCAGTTGCTGTCACCATCGACTCAATCATATAGCCTGTTTTGGGTGTGCCGACGGGCACAGGTGTTTTTTCTACTGGCGGCAAAGCAACACAGACACCGACAGAGTAAATATTTTTAAACGTTGGATTACGTTGGTGCTCATCAACAATAATAAAACCGCGCGGATTAATTAACCCAGCTGCTTTAACATGACGTACGGCATCAATACCAGTAAACGCAGGCAGCATCATTGCGTGCTTAAACGGCAATTCATGCTTTTTCTTTTCTTGTCCATCCTCATCCACTTCGGTAACAAACATCATGCCTTCTTCAATTTTATCGACTTGAGCATTGGTTACCCATTTAATGGTTTTATCGCGTAACGCACTTTCCATCAAGCCTTTAGTATCGCCAACCCCACCCAAACCTAAGTGGCCAATATAAGGCTCAGAGGTGACAAAAGTCATTGGTACCTGGTCGCGCACTTTACGTTTACGTAATTCAGCTTCTAAAATCATTAAATATTCATACGCAGGCCCAAAACAAGAAGCACCTTGCACTGCCCCAATAATAATTGGCCCTGGGTTTTCCATGAATTTTTCCCAATCATGAGCGGCTAACGCTGCATGGTCAACATGACAAACAGAGGTTGTGAACCCTTCTGGCCCTAAACCTTCAACTTCATCAAAAGCTAAACGCGGACCTGTAGCAATAACCAAATAATCGTAATCAACAGTAGAACCATCCTCTAACTGGACTTGGTTATTTTCTGGATCAACTAATGTGGCTGCTTTTTGAATAAAGGTGATACCTTTTTTCTTAAAAACGGGAGCCAGCTCAATTTTAAGTTCTTCAGGTGTACGCCATTTAGGTGGCACCCATGGATTGGAAGGAACAAAATGAAAAGTAGGTGAATCTGAAATCACTAATACTTCATGCTCATTACTAACACTTTCTTTCATTTCATACGCCATTGGCACGCCGCCAATTCCTGCACCTAAAACAACTATTCTAGCCATAACAATCTCCCCGTTTATTTATAAAATAATACATCAAATCTATCTATTATTATTTTTCTTTGGCATACCTTTGAGCCTAGCAATATAGTTTATACATCAATAAAATTTCAACTTAGTCACCTGATATGAGAAACTAAACCAGTTTGATACTAAACCAATATTGCAAGTTAGCAGCTAACAAATATCACCCGGCCACATATTAGCATTCACTAAAATAGTAATCAACTTATTTACTGCTTTTATTTTTCCTGTTCTTTAAAGCCAAAATAAACACCCACACCATCCCGACAAAATCCAGAATTTGCCAATAATCTGCTTTAATCGGGCAACCCTTTTAATCAACTATCGGGACAAAGTATGCAACACAAAACAGGCTCACTTATAACCTCCATCCTCTGTTTTGCGTTTTCTACATATTCAATCAAGATCATCGCAGAAGATAAGCAGACTGCCTTAGATACAACATCGCTCAGCGTGATGTTTAATCTAGCGAGACGGGCAATATCAAAAATCCACAAGGCCTCACCAATTTCCAGCTAGAAATTAGCGCCAACCTGTGATTATTTAATAGCATTTACTTGCATTAATATTAGTATTGTCTAAAATACCAATATTAAGTGCGCTTGCCTTTGTTTCCATGGATCCGTCAATGACTCAAAAAAATCATGATACCGAAACAGTCAACCCGATTGTACTGTTCTCCATTAACCACCCGAAAATTATCAGCTGGATAATGACCTTGTTTACCGTCCTTATTATTTCCATGGCGGCATTACCTAACTTTTTTCCCGAACAATTATCATTTTTACCAACGATAAAAGTTGATACCGATCCTGAGAATATGCTCGCTGATGATGAACCTGTGCGCGTTTACAATCATCAGATGAAAAGCGAATTCAGCTTAAGCGATATAGTCGTCGTCGGGATTACTAATAAGCAAAATGTGAACGGCGTTTTTAACAGCAAATCGTTGGCGAATATCTATGCCTTAACACAATTCTCGCATGGCATTAAATGGGCCGATGAGAAAAATCCTGGCAAAACAGCGGGCGTGATAGCCGTTGATATCTTAGCACCCTCGACTGTTGACAATATTGAGCAAGGCGGATTAGGAACGGTTAATTTTAACTGGCTAATGCCAGAACCACCGAAATCAGAAGCAGAAGCCATCGCTGTGCGTGATCGCGCGATGAACATTCCTTTTTTAAATGGCACTTTAGTCAGTGATGATGGCAAAGCAATTGCTTTATATTTACCGATTAGTAATAAAAATGTCAGCTATCAAGTGCGCGAGCAATTGTTAGCCAAAATTGCTGAATTTGGCGTGACCGAAGAAGCATACTATATTACTGGTTTACCCGTTGCCCAAGATACCTTTGGCGTAGAAATGTTTAAGCAAATGGCTATTTCTGCACCTTTAGCCATGTTAGTGATTTTTTTACTACTCTGGTGGTTTTTTAAGCGTTTAATTTTTGTTACCTCACCCATGATTGTGGCGATGGTCTGTGCGTTATCGACTATGGGCTTATTGATTATTACCGGTAATACTATTCATATAATGAGCTCGATGATTCCTATCTTCATCATGCCCATCGCCATTTTGGACGCCGTGCATATTTTGTCGGATTTTTTCGACCGCTATAATACGCTTCGGGACAAACGTATCACAATCATTCACGTTATGAGCGAATTATTTACGCCGATGCTAATTACCACTTTAACCACCATTGCTGGTTTTTCTTCCTTAGCATTGACACCGATTCCACCTGTACAAGTATTTGGTATTTTTATTGCTATCGGGGTATTTTTAGCTTGGCTTTGGACCATCACTTTTATCCCCGCTTTTATTGTCTCTCTTTCCGATGAAAAATTAGCTAGCTTTATAACTAGCAATCATCTGCATACAGATGATAATAAAACACTGATGGCGAAATTATTAGCTAAAACAGGCCAATTTACCTATAACCACGCCTTATTTATCTTACTGTTTACTTTAAGCTCAATAGCTATAGCGGGCTACGGAATCAGTAAAATTAACGTCAACGACAATCCGATTAAATGGTTTGCGCCTTCGCATATTATCCGCGTCGCTGATCGTGTGTTAAATGAACATTTTGGTGGTACGTATATGGCTTATCTTGCTTTAGAGGTAAATCCAGAAGCTGTTATTAATGCTGATTTTAAACCTGCACTATTAACACGCTTAAACCAAGCAAAACAAGATTCTATCAATAATAAACATGCCAATAGCGAGCAAATTTTTGGCCTCGTGCAAATCATGATATCCGACTATACCGGCGATAAAGCCAGCCTTGAGCTTGCTGTAAGCGATGTCATTAACAAGGGTCTGGATAAGGCGGCAGATGATGAGTTTGATGCTTGGGATCAAGTTCAGTTATTTATTGATAGAGAACGTCAACTGAACGAAATTTTCAAACAACCGGATGCCTTAACGTATTTAGCCGACTTACAAAACTTTATTAACAGCCTTGACGTGGTGGGTAAATCCAATAGCCTTTCGGATGTGGTAAAAACAGTACACCGAGAGTTATTGCTAGGCAAAGCAGAAGAATTCAGAATTCCCGACTCTTCTAACGCCATCGCACAAACGCTCATTACCTATCAAAATAGTCATAGACCGCATGATTTATGGCATTTTGTTACACCAGACTTCCGTAAATCGAGCCTTTGGGTGCAGCTAAAAAGTGGCGATAATCAAGACATGGTATTGGTCGAACAACAAGTCGCACAATACATTGCAAGCCATCCTCTACCTTATAATTTACAAACAAATTGGTTTGGATTGACGCATATTAATGTGGTCTGGCAAGACAAAATGGTATCAGGCATGCTGGAATCTTTTGCCGGCAGCTTTATCGTAGTACTGATTATGATGGCGTTATTATTCAGATCATTTGCCTGGGGCTTATTATCCATGATTCCTTTAACTGTTACGGTAGGCTTAATCTACGGTATCATCGGCTTAATCGGTAAAGATTACGACATGCCTGTCGCGGTATTAAGTTCACTCAGTATTGGTTTAGCGGTAGATTATGCCATTCACTTCTTAAGTCGCGCACGTGAATATACAGCCCGTTATGGCTCATGGGAAGCGGCCATTGCCCCCTTATTTAGCGAACCTGCAATGGCGATTTCACGCAATGCGATTGTCGTCGGTGTGGGCTTTTTACCTTTACTCGCCGCCCCTTTAGTCCCTTACCAAACCGTCGGCGTGTTTATTGCCAGCATTCTATTTGTAGCTGGCGTTAGTTCATTATTAATATTGCCGGCACTGATTACACTGATGCCTAAACTATTTTTTAAAAATTTATCTAAAACAGCTTAAAAACGCTGTATTAATTTCTTGTTTGTAGGGCGGGTATGAGTCCGCTCTTTAGCATAAGCTCTGCATTAGCGGACTTTAGTCCGCACTACAGAGTGACCTACTATTTTAGTTTAAGATTTGAGAATTAACTCAGGAGATACCTATGATATTTAAACAACTTTTTTTAAGCATTAGCACAGCCCTTGCATGTACTATTGCTTTTGCAGAAACGCCGAATATTGAAGATATTATTCATCACACCAACTACACCAGCTATTATCAAGGTCAAGATGGTAGAGCCAAAGTCAAAATGACTATCAGCGATGCACAAAATCGCACGCGCGAACGTGAATTTATTATTTTACGTAAAGATGTACCGACGTCTGACGATGTCGCTAAGCGCACTTATGAAGGTGAGCAAAAAATGTATGTTTACTTTAACCGTCCTGCGGATGTAAACAATATGGTGTTTATGGTGTTAAAAAAAATCACGGCTGATGATGATCGTTGGCTATATTTACCCGCCTTAGATTTAGTTAAACGTATTGCCGCTTCTGATAAGCGCACCAGCTTTGTTGGCTCTGATTTTCTTTACGAAGATGTTTCAGGGCGCAGCTTGAACGCAGACAAACACGAATTAATTGGTACCGATGATAATTATTATATTGTTGAAAATACGCCAGTTTCGCCTGCTGACGTCGAATTTTCCAAATATATTATGTATATTCACAAAAGTAGCTTCTTGCCGATTTCAACCGAATACTACGATAAACAAGGTGAGAAATATAAAACCTATACCGCCTTAGCCGTCGAGACGATTAACGGTCATCCAACGATCACCAAATCAGAAGCAAAAAACCTGCAAACTGGGGGTAATACGGTCATGGAATATAGCACCGTAGAGTACGATATTGGCTTACCTGATGATATTTTTAGTGAGCGTTATTTAAGAAAGCCCCCTAGAAAGTATTTGCGTTAGCTTTAAATTCTGTATAAAGGGCTTTTAGTCGCGGCTAAAAGCTCATCTCAGACACAGATATCCTTAATTTAACCGTCATATCGAAAATAAGCCTTTTCACATAAAACATAACAATCATGCGTTTATCTTCCTTATCACTTAGCATCGCGGTTATTTCATGCAGCGCAATAGCTCAAGCAGCACCACCACCGCTACCCTCTGAGCGCGCACCTGCAACAAATACGCCCACACTACCAGCAGGCTTGAGCTCTTCCCCTAGCTTGCCTGCTGGACTTGCCAGCCCAAAATCAAACACGCCGGCTCTCCCGCCCGGCTTAAACACAGCACCGTCATTACCTAACGGCCTGACACCAAGTTTACCCTCAGGCTTGGGGCAATCCCCCACGTTACCCACAGGCATAGAACCAGCGAAAAACACAGAGCCGACCTCAGAATCATTCAATCTATTTGATAAGAGCGAGCCTTTTATCAATGTTAGCGGCTTCCTAGATGCGCGTGGTGGCATACGCACACAAAATGATCCTTATGAAGACCAAATGTCTTTAGGGGAAGTACGTCTACACCTTGACCTACAAAAAGAAATCGGACCTTTTTCATTAAAGTTAGTCAATGATTTTCTTTATGATGCGGTTGTTGATACTTATGATATTAATTTAAATACCGGCAAAGGCTGGATTGACTTAAGAGAAGCCAACATTACGTTTAGTCCGTTATCTTTTATGGATATCAAAGTTGGGCGCCAGATATTGACTTGGGGAACGGCGGATTTAATCTTTATTAATGACTTATTTCCTAAAGATTGGCAGGCTTTTTTTATAGGTCGAGATTTAGAGTATTTAAAAGCGCCTTCTGATGCACTAAAAACCTCTTTTTTCACCGACTACGTCAATTTAGATTTTATCTATACGCCTTGGTTTGATGCAGATCGCGGTATTACTGGAGCAAAACTTTCTTACCATAATCCAATGACAGGCTCTTTAGCAGGCCAAAACGCAATAATTGATCCGAAAACTCCTTCTGCTGGTGAATTCGCCTTACGTTTGTATAAAAATATCGGTGTTAATGAGCTAGCGTTATATGCTTATCACGGCTTTTGGAAAAGCCCCATGGGTTTTATACCACCAACTACCCAGACCAATTCAGGCCAAGCCTATTATCCCAAAATGCGCTCATTAGGCGTCAGTATACGTCGACCTTTTTGGCAAGGGATCGCCAATATCGAAGCAGGCTATTATGATTCCTATGAAAAAAACAGTAGCAACAACCCCTTTGTGCCAAATAGTGAAGCCCGTTTTTTAATCGGTTACGAGCAAGAAATAGTCAAAAATTTCTCTATCGGCATGCAATATTATATTGAATGGATGCAAGACTATCACCACTATGCCGCTAGCCAAGAACAAATAGCCGCGCCAGCAACCCGAGATGAAGTTAGGCACTTATTAACTAATCGCCTGAGCCTAATGACTCATCAACAAAATGTGACTTGGTCATTATTCACTTTCTTCTCACCTTCTGATGTTGATGCTTACTTTAGGCCGGATGTCAGCTATAAAGTAAATGACTTTTGGACTGTTACCGCAGGCGGTAATTTCTTTGTTGGTAAAAATCAAAGCTCCTTCTTTGGTCAGTTTGAGAAAAATAACAATGTTTATGGCTCAGTACGCTTCAGTTTTTAAGTAAACTTATACGTTAACAAGTCCCAGAACTTCAAGCCATGCGCTCGACTCGTAGTTCGAGCAAACGTTTATGGCTAGGTAGCTGTAAAAAACACTTTACATACAAATAAGAATTGTTATCATTAGCATATATAACAAAAAAAGAGGCTCGTATGTATATCTGTATTTGCAAAGCTGTCACCGACTCACAAATTCAAACAGCCATTAATGATGGCATCAATACGCGTAAAGCTTTACATCAATGCCTTGGTATAGGCTCAGATTGCGGTAAATGCAATCGCCATGTTCGTGAGTTAGTCAACAAAAACAACGTGCCAACGGGTGCAATCCAAGCTATCATTTAGCTTTACAACCCTCTCTGGATTCTATTATGAAAGGCGATAGCAAAGTCATCCAATATCTAAATCAAGCATTAGAAAACGAGTTAACTGCGATTAATCAGTATTTTTTACATGCTCGAATGTATAAAAACTGGGGATTTACTAAGCTCAATGAAAAAGAATATCACGAGTCTATTGATGAAATGAAGCATGCTGATTTATTAATTGAGCGTATTTTATTTCTTGAAGGCCTGCCCAATTTACAAAACATTGGCAAGATTCTTATTGGGGAAAAGCCAAAGGAAATGCTCAGCTGTGATTTGCAACTCGAGTTAATTGCTATTCCACTGCTACGCGAAGCGATTGAATATTGCGAAAGCGTCAAAGATTTCGTTTCGCGCGATCTATTTACGCATATATTAGAAAGTGAAGAAGATCACGTAGACTGGCTAGAAACTCAACTGGAATTGATAGAAAAAGTGGGTATTGAAAATTACCTACAAGCGCAAATGTAATCAATCAGCTGACTCACAACCTTTTAATGGACTGTGAGTCGGCTAAATATCTTTATAGTTTAAACTGGTTAACTAAATCAGTTAATTCTTTCGCTAAACGCACCAAATCACTACTAGCAATATTGGTTTGTTCTGCATCCTGAGTGGTTCTATCTGCAAGCTGACTAATGGTCTGGATATTTTGGCTAACGCGTTGCGCCACACCGCTTTGATTGTCGGCTGATTGCTGCATATTTTTATTCAGTTCACGTATATGCGTTACTCGATCAGCAATTAAAACCAATCCTTCATCGGCACTTTTAACTTGCTCACGTCGATGTTCTGCGCTGTCTTTGGCACTTTGCATCACCGACACAGCATCTTTTGCTTCATGTTGTAGTTGCTCTACGATACGTTCAATTTCTTCTGTTGCTTGATGAGAGCGAGTAGCAAGCGTACGCACTTCATCGGCTACCACAGCAAAGCCTCGACCTTGCTCGCCAGCACGCGCAGCTTCAATCGCTGCGTTTAATGCCAGTAAATTAGTTTGTTCTGCAATCCCTTTAATGACATCTAAAACAGAACTTACACCATTACTCTTGTCATCTAAACGCTTAATTACCTCAGCGGCGCGCTCAATTTCAGTGACTAACTCAAAAATACCATCAATTGCATTTTTTGTCGTTGCCGCCCCATTTGAAGCGGCTTGGTCCGCTATCACTGATGCTTCTGCTGCTGTCTTTGCACCAAGATAGACATCTTGGACAGACTGCTCCAACGCTTGAATTGCCGAGCTGACTGCCGCTGTTTCTTTATTTTGCTGTACTGCTGCGCTGGTAGTTTGTTTAGCTACTTCTGAAATTTTAGTCGTTGCTACGCTTAGTTGCGCATTAGCATGAGCAACATGAGTCAAGCTAGCTGAAAATTTCTCCAGCATATTATTAAATGTGCTACTAAGTTGTGCTATTTCATCATTACCGCGCACTTCCAGGCGTAAACTTAAGTCACTGTTTTTCTCAACTTTTGTCATTGTGTCACGAATGGCAGTTAATGGCTGAACAACAATTTTTTTCATTAAAGTAAAGATAAGTCCCATACCCAATAAAAACAACACCGTATTAATGCCTAAGGTAACCATTAAATCATTATCAATTTTTGCGTCTAAGCTCGCCAATGAATAAGTAACTCGTATTGCTCCCAAGACCTCCCCTTCGGATACCGGATGACAACTCAAACAATTTGTTCCTCTAAAATCTGCACTGGCTTTAATTGGCTCGATAACGGTAACCTCTCGCCCCTTACTCGTGTTTGCATGCACGATAATTTCTTCACCTGAGATAGCTCGTTGATCTAATTGATCAATAATTTTCTGCTCATCACTTCCTGCACCAAAAAATTGCGTTACTCCCTCACCTCGAAGAGAGCGAATATCCAAAACACCATCATGCGCTAAAGTTTTCTCTTTTAACACTGAACTTTGATGCATTGTTGCGGTTAGCATCATCGTATTTAAACCATCAAAATAAGTTCTCGCTATATCTTTTGATTTTTCAGTTGCCAAGTCCAGAATCATTTGCTTTTGATTTTGCGCTGTATACCAAGTGCTAAACAAAATAATACCTAGAAATACCAGCGCAATACTGAAAAGAACTTTAGTTTGTAAGGAAGATTGTTTATTCATCAATTTAATCAAATTTTAGAGTAGGTAATTAATATATCGGTAATACACGATAAAGTTTAATAAACTGAGTATGCGCAAGTGAATCATAACTTACAAAGTCTATTTATCACGATAAAAACATGGATAAAAGAGCGATTAAGAGCGGGGGGATATCTGCATGAATATGCACAGCGAGGGGTATTTAGCGCTAAACTAATATTTATAACAATACAGGGAAAACTTGGCTTAAGTTTTCCCTGTCAATAAAACACCGAGCCATTTTCACCAATCAGTCGATGCAGACTATTAAATAGAGTGCACATAACGATTAATGATGTGCTTCGCAGGCTCACCCGAAGCTAAATAGAGATCAAATAATGCTAATACATCATTAATCGAGACATAAGCAAAGGCACCAAAGCCCTTGTTTACCAAAAAGACCTCATGCAATTCGGCAATAAATCTAATACGTTGTTGGGCTAAATCAGGCATTATCATATTCCTTTTGTGATGTTTATGTTTATATTGAGGATAAGTGGGCTAGCAAACTAAATCTGTGAACTATTCAAGTAATTTTTAAAATCAAAGTCTAAATACATCACATAACTCACTCATGCTTCTCTTTTACAAAAGATTCATACACCATAAAAACTACACCGACAGTAATCGCGCAATCAGCAATATTAAAAACAGGCCAATGATAGCTCTGATAATAAACATCAAAAAAATCGATCACATAACCATAGATAACGCGATCAATTAAATTGCCTAGCGCACCACCGAGAATCAAACTCAAAGCAATAGCCAGTAAGGTTTCATCTTTTTTAAGGTTTTTTAAATAAATCACCAGCCCTATACTTATTCCTGTAGCGAGGGCAGCAAAAAACCAACGCTGCCAACCACCTGCATCACTTAAAAAACTAAATGCCGCACCATAATTATGCGCATAAGTCATACTAAAGCCAGGAAACATCGGAATAGATTGATATAAGCTCATGCTAGTATCAATCCATATTTTACTGATCTGATCGAGTATTAAGACTAACCCTGATAGCCATAGCCATTTCATCATAAATATTGACTCTTAAGAAATACGCACTAAAACCTTGATAAACTTGTGGGAGTGACTTTAGCCTTGATCAATCGCGACTAAAACCACTTCCACAAAAGCACGCTATATTTTATTATGCAAATTGTCTAACTTCACCCTCACCTGCAATGTTTTCCACGCAACGACCACATAATTCTGGGTGCTCAGCATGACGCCCAATATCTTCTTTATAATGCCAGCAACGCACACATTTCTCATGCTCTGAAGCAAACACTTTGACTTTCAGCCCTTCTAGCTCAGTTATTGCGGCATCACTACCCGCCTCTTGCATCGGTAAAACAACAGCATGTGAAGTAATAAAGACAAAATGTAACTCTTGCGCTATTTTATGCAAAACAGTCGCGTATTCAGTATCACAATATAAAGTAACTTCTGCATTTAACGAAGCGCCTATCACGCCTGATTTACGCATTCGCTCCAACTCTTTACTCACGGCTTCGCGTACCGACATCACACACTCCCAATCGGTATTAGACATAAGCGCATCATCATCTAAAGCAAACAAACCTTGATACCAGGTTGCTAATAATACCGACTCGCTACGCTCACCCGGCATATATTGCCAAATCTCATCAGCCGTATAACTGATGATCGGCGCTAACCAGCGAACCATCGCCTCCATCACATGATACATAGCTGTTTGTGCGGAACGACGCGCCAAGCCATCTGCTTTAGCCGTATATTGACGATCTTTAATAATATCCAAATAAAAACCGCCTAAGTCCATCGCACAAAAATGATGCACTTTTTGGTTGATTACATGAAATTGATATTGGTCATAAGCTTGCTTAACTTCTTCTTGCAAACTAAACGCACGAGCTACAATCCAACGATCTAAAGCGAGCATATCTTTGGCATCAACACTGTGCTGGGCAGGATCAAACCCATCTAAATTAGATAATAAAAAGCGCGAAGTATTTCTTAAACGACGATACACATCAGAAGTACGCGTTAGAATTTCATCGGAAACCGTCATTTCACCACGGTAATCGGTACCCGAAACCCACAGACGCAAAACATCAGCGCCTAACGAATTCATCACTGTTTGCGGAGCAACCACATTACCACGTGATTTAGACATTTTCTTGCCTTCAGCATCCACGGTAAAACCATGTGTTAACACAGTTTTATAAGGCGCAACGCCATTCATTGCCACTGAGGATAATAATGAGGATTGAAACCAACCGCGATGTTGATCGGAGCCTTCTAAATATAAATCTGCCGGAAATCTTAATTGCTCGCGCTGGTTTAACACTGCCTCATGTGTTACCCCCGAATCAAACCAAACATCCAAGGTATCTTGCATTTTTTCATAATGCTCAGCTTCAGCGCCTAACCACTCTGATTTATCCAGAGCAAACCAAGCTTCAATGCCTTTTTGCTCGACATGCAAAGCAATATCTTCAACCAATTTCTCTGTTTCTGGATGTAATGCGCCGGTTTCTTTATGGATAAAGAAAGGAATGGGTACGCCCCAAGTGCGTTGCCTAGAAATACACCAATCCGGTCGATTTTCAATCATTCCTTCAATTCGTGCTTGACCCCATTCAGGTAGCCACTGCACTTTTTTAATTTCTGCCAATGCTTTGTTGCGCAGTTCAGCTTGTTCCATAGAAATAAACCACTGCGGTGTGGCGCGAAAAATAATCGGCGTTTTATGACGCCAGCAATGTGGATAGCTATGGAATAAAGCCTCATGATGTAAAAGCTTATGTTTGCTCGTTAAAACGTCGATCACATGATCATTCGCCGAAAAAACATGCTCGCCCGCAAATAACTCAGTATTAGGTAAAAATACGCCATTATCGCCAACCGGATTATCTATCGGTAAACCATAACGGTGACCGACAACATAATCATCTTGACCATGGCCTGGAGCAGTATGCACAGCCCCTGTTCCAGCCTCAGCCGTCACATGATCACCTAAAATAATGGGCACTTTGCGATGATAAAAAGGGTGCATCAATAGTTGATTTTCCAGAGCGCTCCCCAAGCAATGCGCTAAAACACGGCAATTTTCCATGCCATAGCGTTCAGTCGCATCGACCCATAACTGGTTAACTAAAACTAAACGCTCTTTTTGACCGTCTTTTTCACATTGGACAATCACATATTCATATTTAGGGTTTAAGCTTACCCCTTGGTTAGCCGGCAATGTCCACGGTGTTGTTGTCCAAATAACCACAGATAAAGGACCTTCGCCTTTATGCTCAGGCATACGCTCACAACTCGCAAACAAGCGCTCTTCATCTAAAACTGCAAAACGTACATCAATTGCTGGCGAATGCTTATCTTCATACTCGACTTCCGCTTCAGCCAAAGCAGAACCGCAATCTGTACACCAATGTACTGGCTTAGAACCTTTACTTAAATGGCCTTTAGTATTTATTTTGCCCAAGGAACGAATAATATTCGCCTCAAACGTATAATCCATAGTGAGATAAGGGTGACTCCAATCCCCTAAAACACCCAGACGAATAAACTCATCTTTTTGCATTTTGACTTGTTTCGTTGCGTACTCACGACACGCTTTACGAAACACTTCAGCCGACACCTTACCGCCCGCTTTACCGACTTTCTTTTCGACCATTAACTCAATTGGCAAACCGTGACAATCCCAGCCAGGAACGTATGGCGCATCAAAACCGGCTAAGGTTTTAGATTTAAGAATAATATCTTTTAGGACTTTATTCACCGCATGGCCAATATGGATCGCACCATTCGCATACGGCGGGCCATCATGCAAAATAAACTGAGGCTTGCCGGCAAATTCAGTACGAATCTTTTGGTATAAATCGGCTTCTGTCCATTTTTTTAAACGTTCAGGTTCGCGCTGCGCCAAGTTACCTTTCATAGGAAAGGCCGTTTTTGGTAAATTTAGTGTACTTTTATAGTCGATGGTCATGTTGTATTAAATCTGCAATAAAGTCTTCGCTTGAGCAGTATCCAATTGAATCTGCCGTTTTAAATCTTCCACTGATTGGAAACGCATTTCACTTCTTATTTTGTGTTTAAAATGCACTTCTACATACTTTCCATAAATATCTTGGTCAAAATTAAACAAATGTGTTTCCAATAACACCTTTGATCCGCCATCAACCGTTGGCCTTGTGCCTACATTTGCCACACCATTGACGGGCCGATTAGCAATGCCTGTCATGGTCACAGCAAACACACCTGCTATCGGTGTATTTTTACGTAACATTTGTATATTAGCCGTCGGAAAACCAATTTTCCTACCTAATTTTTCGCCATGCACCACTCTGCCACAAACAGAATAGTCGCGCCCTAACATAGACTGTGCAGCCACCAAATCCCCTTCATTTAAAGCATCGCGAATTAAAGTACTACTGACCCGACTTCCTTTTATTAAATAAGAAACCGTATCGGTCACATTAAATCCGTACTGTTTGCCCGCTTCTTGTAATAAAGAAAAATTGCCACGTCGCCCTTTACCAAAATGAAAGTCATCGCCGACAACTAAATATTTTACATTTAAACGTTCAACCAATACTTGCTCAATAAAATAATCAGGATCCATATTGGCAAGTCGCTGATTAAAATTAACAATCAACAAATTATCAACAGGCAAATGCTCAAAATGTATTATTTTTTCTCTTAGGCGAGTTAATCGTGAGGGTGCATTATCTTTAAGAAAAAATTCTAATGGTTGTGGTTCAAAAACCATGACTACAACAGGCAAGCCTAACAATCGCCCTTTTTCAGCTAATTTATTAATAACAATACGATGGCCTATATGTACGCCATCGAAGTTCCCAATAGTCAGCACACAGCCTTGAGCAAAGGACTGTAAGTGATTAATTCCGCGAATTAGTTGCATTCAATTGTTATTAAGCAAAAACTCTATATTATCATTTATAAACACTGAGCGCAGTCGTATAGCAAAGTATATACAACATTTAGCGATAAATACTACACACTTGCCAATGCATCTTGTAGTTCTTGCACGGTTTGAGGACGATTTGCGGGCATTATTTCCATAGCCCAATCAATGATTTCCAAAAAATGCTTACTTAACTTCCTAGCATGCGCTTTTTGCGCCAGTGGGAAGTCATTATTACCAATTCGATCAGGCGCTTGCGGTGGGACACTCAAATCCAAACAAGCGCGCATGCAAACGCCGACTGCATAAATATCTGAATAAGGCCCTAAAATCCCAGTAGCTGAATACTGCTCAATAGGTGAAAAACCTTTGGTTAAGATATGCGCTTTATGCTTGCTCTTATCTAGGGGGTAAGACTGTATTGCGCCAAAATCCAATAACAAAGTGTCATTATCGGGACGAATCAACAAATTAGCGGGTTTTATATCTAAGTGTAAAATATTATGCTCATGAATTAACTTCAAACCTGTCAATAAAGAGCCAAACACAGCCATTAACCATTGCTCAGTGATTTTAATCTCTTTGTTTTTTAATAACTTATCTAAGGTTACTCCATAATCGTAAGTCATCACTAAATAAACAGTCGAATTAGCCTGAAAGAAATTAATTACCTCAACGATATTAGGATGTTTAAGCGTTGCCAGTACTTTAGCTTCTTCTATAAATAGCGCTCTACCATGAGCAAATAATCTTTTGGATTCTTCATCATTAGCAACAATTTCATTATTCCAAGTGCGGTGGGCTAATTTACGCGGCAAATATTCTTTAATAGCGACTTGAACTTGGTCAGAACGCTGCCTTGCCAAGTACACTGAACTAAATCCACCGTGAGCCAATTCACGCTCAATCATATAATCATCAACAATAGTCCCCGTTTGCAAATAATTCCACTGCGTTGGGTAGGTTTTTGGATCGTAATATTCAGACATAAAAACCCTATTGATTAAAGCCTAGTTCTTCTTATAATCTTAACAAGAATTGATAAATTAACTTAATAAAAATAAGTTAATATAACATTAAAAATACCAGGAGAATGCCAAGCTATACCCAACTTTCACCAAGAAGCAAATCACATACTGAAAAATCACAGCGCTTAATTGTTATTCTCAACTCTGGTTCTTAAAAAGTTCTGCTATACTAAATCTTATAACAAAAAACATACTTAAGGTCATCTGATGAAATTCAATAAAACAATACTATTAGCTTTATTAGCCAGTACGTTCTTATCCTTTTCTTCTTTAAGCATAGCAGAAGAATCCTATGGCAAAAAAATAGGCGACAAAGCACTAAGAGGCCTGACAAACTTTTCTCTTAGCTTTTTAGAAATCCCTAAAAATATGATCATAGTGACCAATGATACGAATGTAATTTATGGCCTAACCGGTGGCATAGGACTTGGAGTACTGAATACACTAGGGCGCTTAAGTATCGGAACGCTAGACCTCGTTACTTTTCCTTTGCCAACTAAACCTATCGCTCAGCCCATCCATCCGTGGGATAACTACTTAGAAGTTAACACTGCTTATGGCGACCTTTTCGCTACTGACTTTTAATCGTTGAAAAGCTCGCAATCAGCTAAACCCGCCCTTTTATCGATACAAGGGCGGGTTTCAAATAACCTCTCTATACCTTAAGCCACATCTCCAGCCAACTCGACGGCTTCAACCACTGCACCGTGGACTACTACCTTATATACGCCGCTCTCTTGCCTAATCAATTCTGCCTGTATTGGAATTTGCTGTTTTATGCCATCAATATGAGAAATAATGCCCACCGTTTTACCATGTGCTTTTAAGCTTTTTAATGTCGTAACCACGGTATAAAGGGTTTTCGCATCTAAATTACCAAATCCTTCATCAATAAATAAAGAATCAATCGCCCGCCCATTATTGGCAATTTCAGATAAGCCCAAAGCCATGGCCAAGCTGACTACAAACGCCTCACCACCGGACAAAGAACTCACCGCACGTTTAGTGTTTTGCTGCTTAGTATCAACAATTTCTAATGCTAATCCGGCATCACTGTTCATACTGGATACTTGATATCGCCCACCAATTTTATCCAGAAAACTATTGGCAGAAACCAGTAATTTATCTGCGACACCTGCCTGTACACGTCGCCTGAAAATATTTTCTGGTTCAGCATTCATCACCTCTAAATCTTCTTGCCTTTGTTTTAATGCTATTTCCTGCTGCTCAATAGTTTTCAATAATTGCGCATTATTTTGCTTTAATTGCTGCTGTTCAGCTAGCTGCCTTTCCAAAGTCGCAATTTCTTGAGCAACGATTTCCATTTTTACCGTCTTATCCCTTAATTGTATAACAGTGCCTTCCAACGTCTCTGTGGCAGGAATATGCACCCGCTCTGCACTGCGCTGCTTATCAAGCGCCTCAAGCTCAATCGGATATTTAACTAAGTTTTGCTGCAAACGATCAAATAAAGCTTGAATTTCACCCTGACGCTCAAATAAATCAAGCAACACTTGCACTTGCTCCAAAGACTCATAAGGAGAACTCTGCAACTGCAATGCTAACGCATCACTGTGCACATTTAGCTCCCTGAGCAGCAAACTATTAGCCGCCTTTAATTTCGCTAACTCCGCCTGCAGGTCTTGCACAGAAAAATATAACTGCGACAATTGTAACTCATTAATTTGCGCATCCAACGCCTGTAATTTTTTATCGTGCTCCTGAATATTTTGCTGGCACACGCTGACTTTATCAATAATCTGCCTTATTTCCGCAGTCATAGAATTCTGGCGCAGACTGTAGCCTTGATAATCCTGTCTACGTTTACTGAGCACATCATACAAAGCATTTTCTTTACCCATGCTGGGTAATTTTTCACCGACTTCCTGTAATTGCGTGCTAATCAACTTGGTCAGCGCGCTTTCCTCTTGCATATTTTCAGTCAACTCAGTTTCCAGCACCACCATCTCATGCGGACGCCCTTGGCCACTCTCATCCAGTACCTGTTGCTTGGTTTTTAGCTTATCAAGTACAACTTGCTTTTTAATTGCAAAAACTTCCATTTTAACAATATCTTTCTGTTTCGACTGAAAGCGCTTTATTAACACACTAATTTCTTTTAATTCTTTCTTTTCCGCTTTTATACGCAGACGCATCACTCGAAAACTATCGATTTCTAACTCATTGCTCACGGCATTAAGACGCGTACACAAAGTCAACCATTCTGCGCGAATTCTATTAATTCGCTCGGCATGCTCAGTATTACCATCCACCACTTTATTATAAGCAGTCAATTGTTGATTGATTTTTTTCTCTTCGGCTTGCAATGAACGCAGCAATCTAGCTTGCTCGGCCAATGCACTTTTAGAATCATTGACAATAGGCATTTTTCTGGTGTAAGGGTGATCTTCAGAGCCACACAAAGGACAAGGAACATTATCCTCTAGCTTCACTCTATCAGCGGCAAGACGTAACGTTAAATCCTCTCGATAAACCGCTTTTTCCAGAATTCTATGAATAATGTATGCCGATTCAATTTGAGCATTTTTAGTCCGCAACTGATCATCCAATTGCCTCTTATCTAAATCCGCAAAGCGTTTAGAAAAACCTTGATTAACGAAACGCTTATACACCTTGGCTAAATTTAATAACTCAATAAAGTCTGCTACGCGTTGTTTTTGTTCGATCCGTAACGCCAACATTTCATCAAGGCTATGACCACTGGCAATCAATTTCAATTCTTCATTTAAGACCTCTAAGGCCTTTTTAGCATGATCAATTTCTTTTTCCAGCCCGCGCATGCTTGCTTGATTCTTAGTCGAGGCCGCTGAAGCATTTTTATGGCTTTTCTCAAAGCTTTTCATCGCCTTTTGCATATCTTGGCTGCGCTGACGTAAAGTTCTTAAGCGCCCCAATTCAGGCATATTTTCCACAAGAAAATGATCTTTTTCGTGCTCAGCTAACCATGCATCAACCTCCGCTAAAGCTTGCTGCTTTTCTGGCAGTTGTGCCTCTAAAATACTTTTGAGTGCTGCTTCAGAATGTTTTTCTGTTGCTGTGTGCGTTACTTGATTTTGCAATGTCTCCAACGCTTGTTGTTGAAGCTGCGCATCTTGACGAGGCAAACCGGCCAAATAATTTACATCGACATCGGCTTGTGCCAACTGCTCTTGCACTTGCTGTAGCGTCGCTTGTTTTTCGGCACTTTGCTTCTCTAATTGCTTAATAGCCGCTTTCTTTTCAGCCACCTCATGTAACGCACCCGCAAATGCCAAAACATCCTGCGAATTAGCAATGGTTGCCAAATCAGCCCTAGCCGAAGCCATCTGCTGCTGCTCATTAGCTTGCGTTTTTTCTAACTGAGCAATACGTTGCTCAAGCGCCTGTAAATTTTGCAAGCTCGCCTGTAATTGCAATAAGCTGGTTTTTTCTTGTTTTAATTCAGCAAATGACAGTTTTTGATCGGCTAAATCCAATTCAGCTACTTGCAACTGCTCATCATTCATCAGCGCAATATCAGCTAAACGCGCTTGTAATTCAACTAATTTTCTTTGTGCTTGTTCTGTTGCTGCCTGAGCGTCCTGCTTATAATCGGCATAAATATCTTTATTAATAATGCGTTCTAAAATATCCAAGCGCTCAACATCTAAAGCCTTTAAAAAAGCCGCAAAATCACCTTGTGCCAGCATAATAGACCGCGTGAAACGACGAAAATCCATACCTGTCAATTCAGTATTCCGAGCCAACACTTTATGCGCTTCACTGGCTAATATCTGCTCCTCACCACTAACTCGAGTTAAACGCATTTCCACCGCCATTAACTCACCATCAGCTTGAGCATTAGCCCGCTTTAGCTGCCAACTTGAACGATATTTCTCGCCATCAATAACAAACTCGACCTGCGCAAAGCAGCCGGCTGTATTATTTGTCATCACGTTTTCAGATGGCTTAGGAAAACGGAACGTTTGCCCATACAAAGCTAAAGTAATCGCATCTAAAATACTGGATTTCCCTGAACCATTAGGCCCGGTAATAGCAAACACGCCCGCATCAACAATTGGCGCTTTATCAAAATCAATCCGATTTTCACCTTCAAGCGAGTTAATATTTTTAAAATAAACGTTCAGTATTCTCATATCTTATTGATTTATATGCAAAAAAACAATTAAGCAGTGCATTAGGTGCACCCCTTGGCACAGCATAATATTTTACTTTCTTGCGCCTCTATGACACATCTCAATATTATAAATGAAAAAGCCATAATTCCCGTTATTATCGGCAAGCAGATGCCTGCTTTTTCATCAACTAATATTCCGTAATGTCTGAATAAACAAACTATTTTGCACACAATATCCATCAACACCTACCATCAAACCAAACCTTGATAGTCTACTTTGATAATCAACTGGCTAAAGGTCTGTGCTCTCTTGCTCTTTATTTAAGTTTTTTGTATATATTGCCAAAAGATTTTCGCGCATTAGCTGTTTACGATTAAACTATAAGGCTATTTGTATCGCACAAATACGCGATTACAAAACAAACAAAGTAAAAATAAAAACACAGTGAGTTATTGTGAGCTCATTATTAACACAGGATATATTGAAAATAAGCTTATGCTGCATAAAGCACAACTCATTATCGGCATTTTATTGCCTTTACTCTCCGCTTGCACAGCCCCAATAACTCAGCCGATTACTCCCTATAATGAACCTATCGCTGCAAAAGTAGCGATTGATCCTTTGATAAAACAAGAGCTACTTGGCACAAATAATTTATCAGCATGGAAAATGGGCAAAGCCTTACAACTGGTTAGAATCATGGAAGGAGGAGCCTGTAAAAACAAGCAACAAGGCGCTTTCGGCTTATTTAAGCTTTACGCGAATTTAGATGATATTGAACGCATTAAACAAACTCAAGGAGCCGAAATTTTTGCAGATTTTGAGTTAAGTATTCAAGATTTTGCCATGCTTGCCTGGCAACAAGCGGTAAACCGTTTAGATTTTAAACTAGCAAAAAATAGTCAGAACAAAAATCATAACCAAGAACAACAAGTAACATCCTTGACTTTATTATTTACTGATCTAGTGGCTAATGATATTCAAGCATTTGAAGCTAAAACGCGACTAACAATTAATCTGATACCTGATACCGATTCTTTAGTTATTTATCCTGATGGCTGTCAAATACCGCATGCTCATTAATAAAATTATTGCTATTTTAAAATTGCGGTGAACAGCTAAAGCTTCAGAGCAAATTCCAATACCAGACCGATAAAAATAGTCAGGCCAAACCAGTTGCTGTTTAAAAATGCTGTAAAACAATCTTTTTTATTGCGATAAAAAATTAGTTTTTGCTGATAAACAAAGAATAAACTAGCCCCGGCTAAAGCCACATAATAAATCCATGACAAATCTTGTAAACGCCCTACCTGAACCATTAACAATATAATGATGATTTGCAAAATCGCCATAATTTCACGCTCTTTATCACCAAATAAAATAGCTGTTGATTTTATACCGATTTTCAAATCATCGTCTTTATCCACCATCGCATACATAGTATCGTAGACCAACGCCCAAAGTGCTGTCGCTAAATACATTAGCCAAGCTACCAAAGGAATTTCATTACTTTGTGCAGCAAAAGACATAGGGACTGCCCAGCCAAAAGCAATCCCCAAATAAGCTTGTGGTAGCTGCGTATAGCGCTTCATAAAGGGATAGCTTGCCGCTAAAAAAGCACCGCCAAAAGACAAGAGAATGGTGTAAGTATTAAGCAACAAAACCAGGGAAAAAGCCATCAGACATAAAACAACAAAGATAATCAGTGCCTCTTTAGCTTGCACTTTGCCTGCCGCCATAGGCCTTAGCTTAGTACGCTCAACATGTGGATCAAAATCTCTGTCTGCATAATCATTGATCACGCATCCAGCAGCTCGCATTAGCACTACGCCAAAACAAATGACGCTTAATACCAATAAATCAGGTGACCCTGAACTCGCTAACCAAAGCGCCCACAAAGCGGGCCATAATAAAATTAAAATACCTATCGGTTTATCAAATCGAGCCAATAACCAATACTGTTGCAACCTATCAAAAATAATCTCTCTATTCACTTCAAATCTCTTTTATATAAATAAATTCAATTAATTACCTCAGGAAACCTCATCTATTACATGAGATTTTTCAAAAACTATTTGGCATCACTTTTAAAGTGTATTACTATAAATAAAATTCTTTATATTTTATAGCCTTACAAAGACTACTTAATGTAAATATTCTTATAAGTAAACGACCTAGGCAATCCTATGTTACATATCATCGATAACTTCCCTCTGCAGCGCTCTTTTTTAGAAAATATTCACTCAGGTGATACCGTCATTCTAAAAGATAATGCGGTTTATGCTGCAAAACAGGAAAACAGCAAAGAATCGCTTACCACAAAGACACTTGCCCACCTGAATCTTTGTGTTAGTCAAGCTGATTTATTGCTGCGTAATATTTCTAATCATGAACTATTACGCGGCGTAGTTATTCTTGACAATATAAATGATTACCAAGATATTCTGCTAGATGATATTGCTTGTCGGTCTTATAACTAATTACGCAATAAAGTAATCAGTTTATGAGTGAATCCAGATTCCAATTTTGCTTGTACCGGCACATACCAATGCTTATCCGTTGCAAAAGCGCCGCACTTAACCGCGTCTTTTTCAGTCATTAATATCGCTTGCGCGCCTTTAAACTGTATATCTTTTGCTACATAAGCATAATGATCAGGAAAGCTATGCGTGACGCACTCAATACCGGCTTGTGCTAATAAATCAAAAAAACGCTGAGGATGACCAATTCCCGCCAGTGCATGAATCGCTTCTTGAGCTTTAAATTCAGCTAAAGATTTACGCGCTTTAGTTTGCATATTAATAGCAACCCCCCCTTCTAGGCGCATTAAAATCTCACCCTGCTCAGGCTCGCCGCCATTACAAACAACAAAATCCACTTCCTTCAAGCGTTCTTGTGGCTCGCGTAATGGCCCGGCAGGTAGATAAAAATTATTGCCAAAACGGCGCATGCCATCAATCACACAAATCTCAATATCACGGTGCAAAGCATAATGTTGCAGACCATCATCGGAAACAATAACATCACAATCATTGTTATCTAATAATAACTTAGCTGACTCGACTCTCTCTGGCCCAACCACCACGGGGCAAGCCGCTTGCTGAGCAATCAATAAAGGCTCATCACCTATTAAACTTACCTCACTATTTGCTGTCACTATCTGTGGCCATGTTTCCGCTTGACCACCGTATCCGCGACTAATCACGCCTGGCTTAAAGCCTGCAGCTTTTAGTTTTTCCACCAAGTAAATCACTAGCGGAGTTTTACCTGTACCGCCGGCAGTAATATTACCGACAATAATGACGGGAACAGGTAGTCTAGTCACTTTTTTATAGCCTTTTTGATACAACTTGCGCCTAAATTTGACTATATCAATATAAAGGAATGCGAAACCAGAAAACCAAGTCCCGATAAAATGATCGTTATACCAAATTTCATCCAGCCATTTTGCTAATATTTTTTTCATATTCTTCACTCTTTTTGTGTGGTAAAACTAATATTTTTAAAACCGATATTTTTAGCAACATCCAATACGGAAATAGCTGCCTGTACTGGCGCATTCGCATCAGCATTAATGACTAAAGGTATTTGTTTATTAGCAGCAACAGTGGTTAGCTCTTTGGTCAAAGTCGCTAGACTTTTATCCTGTAATGCACGACCATCAATAAAAAACTGTCCAGACTTATCGATCATCAACAAGACAACTTGCTTATGCTGCTCCACTTCCTGACCTTCAGCTTGTGGTAATTGAATTTTGATTGACGTCTCTTTACTGAAGGTCGTGGTCACCATAAAAAAGATCAAGAGCAAAAACACTACATCAATCATCGGTGTCAAAGAAACTTCTAAAGGATTATTTTTTTTATTACGAAAATTCATTCTAGGCCTTCATGTGTACCATGAATTACTTCAATTAATTTCAAAGATTCCTCTTCCATATTTAGAACATAGGCATCCACTAAACCATCAAAATAACGATGAAAAATAACACAAGGAATAGCGACAGCTAAACCCGCTGCCGTAGTAATTAAGGCCTCAGAAATGCCACCGGCTAAAACCGTTGGATCACCAACGCCATGACTCACAATAGCAGCAAAAACCTTAATCATACCTAAAACCGTACCCAGTAAACCGAGTAAAGGTGTAATGGTGGCGATAGTGCCCAAGGTATTTAAAAATCGCTCTAATTTATGCGCCACTTGTCTTCCAGACTCAGCAATCGACTCCTTCATGACATCGCGACCTAAGCTACGACTCATTAGACCTGTCGCTAAAATCGCTCCTAACGGGGAGCTGTCTTTTAAATGCTTGATAGTTTTGGCATCTAATTTTCTCGCCTTAGCCAATGCCCAAACTTGAGACACCATCTCAGGCGGTAAAATTTTCTTTTTTTGTAAAGTAAAAAAACGCTCGCCAATAATGCCCATGGCTAAAACAGAACAAAATAAAATTGGGATCATTAACAATCCACCACTTTGAATTAACTCAAACACCGATTTTTCCTTTTTTAAAATAACACATTAATACTTAGCGGCAGGCCGTGGCTTATCACCTAGACCTGCAAATCAAACGCCCTGATGCACAACAGCCTGACCTTTACCCACCCAAATAGCGGCAATAATATAAGCTAAAAAACTTAAAACGGCGGCAAAACTAAACACCCATTGCGCGCCATAAAGATCCCAGCCATAGCCACTATACAAACCGCCGACCATACCACCTAAACCAAAGCTCAAACTACTATAAAACGCCTGACCTTTACCTTGATGATGTTGACCAAAATAGTTTTGCACTAAATGCATTGCCGCCACATGCGCCGAACCAAAAGTCGCTGCATGCAATAATTGAGCACTCAATAAAAACCAAATATTATCCGTATACCAAGCAATTAATAACCACCTTAAGACCGCTAACAAGCAACTAATTAACAATATATCGCGCAGTGAATTAAATTTGAGTAACTGCCGCATAAACACAAAAACTACAATTTCTGCACACGCGCCTAGCGACCAAAGTAAACCTATGGTCGTTGCTAGATAATCATATTGTTTTAAATAGATAGAAAAAAATACATAGTAAGGGCCATGTGATGCCTGTAACAACATATAGACAACCAAGAAAGCAATCACTTCCGGCTGCTTAATAATTTGTCCGATACCCATCAAGGCTTGGCTCGCTTTAGCAACGCTAACCTCTGGTGTTACTAAAGAAATCAGCCAAATCAAAGCCAGTAAAACAACAATAAACAAAGGCAATAAATTGATAGGGTATACATCCAGCAGATACCCTACCCCCAGAACTGTGACAATAAAACCTATCGACCCCCATAAGCGTATATGACTGTATCGGTGTGACTCTTTTTTTAAATGATGTAGCGTTGCTGCTTCAAATTGCGGTAACGCGGCATTCCAAAAAAAACTAAAGCCAATGGTTACCAAAGCAAACCACTGATACGATCGCTGATATAAAAATCCAGCAAACAAAAGCATAGCAAAAAAAGAGGCCATGCGAATCACGCGTAAACTTTTGCCGGTATGATCAGCCATCCAGCCCCATAAATTCGGTGCAATAATTTTAGTGCCAACCAATAAGGCGGTTAATTCACCAATTTCAGGCGCATTAAATCCACAGTCTTTAAGATACAAACTCCAATAAGGTAAAAATCCGCCTAAGGTTGCAAAATAAAAAAAATAAAACCCCGATAAACGCCAATAAGGAACTTTAGTTTGCACCATCTAATTAACGCAAGACTGGCAAAGTGGCATGCACATCATAATTCTGTCCTCTATGACGCAACATATGATCCATTAAGACAATCGCCATCATCGCCTCAGCAATCGGTGTCGCACGAATACCAACACAAGGATCATGCCTTCCCTTGGTCACGACTTCAATGGCTTGACCCTCTCGATTAATACTACGTCCCGGCAAATGTAAACTAGAGGTTGGTTTTAAAGCAATGCTAGCGACAATATCCTGCCCACTGGAAATACCCCCTAAAATACCACCGGCATGATTACTTAAAAAACCTTCTGGAGTCATTTCATCCCTAAAATCTGTGCCTTTGCTATTCACACAATCAAAGCCATCGCCAATCTCGACACCTTTAACCGCATTAATACTCATTAAAGCATGCGCTAATTCGGCATCTAAACGATCAAAAATAGGTTCACCTAGGCCTGGCGGTACATTGGTCGCCATCACATTAACTCTGGCACCGATGGAATTACCTTGTTTACGCAAAGCATCCATATAGGCGACTAATTCCGCTTCTTTACTCGCATCTGGACAGAAAAATTCGCTGTTATCCATTGCCACCCAATCAATCGTTTCGATTTTAATAGGGCCTAATTGCGAAAGATAACCGCGAATTTCTATACCATACTGCTGTTTTAAATATTTCTTAGCAATGCCGCCAGCAGCAACGCGCATGGCCGTTTCACGCGCCGAAGAGCGGCCACCGCCACGATAATCCCTAAAACCATATTTATGATCATAAACATAATCAGCATGACCGGGACGATAAGTCTCGGCTATATTGGCATAATCTTTTGAACGCTGATCGGTATTTTTAATCAATAAACCAATCGGCGTGCCTGTGGTTTTACCTTCAAATACACCCGATAAAATTTCCACCTGATCAGCTTCACGTCGTTGCGTGGTATGTCTTGATTTGCCAGGGCGCCGGCGCTCTAAATCGTCTTGTAAATCTGCTTCAGTCAATTCCAGTCCAGGAGGACATCCATCAACTGTAGCGCCTAATGCAATACCGTGACTTTCGCCAAAGGTCGTCACTGTAAATAATTTTCCTATGCTATTACCCGACATACTTACCCCAATGCTTCTTTAAATTGTTCATTAAATGCAAAAACTTGCTCTGCGGTCAGTAAAAATACCCCGTCGCCACCCTTTTCAAAATTCAACCAATAAAAGGGTATCTCCGCAAATTTTTCCTGCAATGTTTCCGCGCTACTACCCACTTCAACAACCAAAACACCTTGATCAGACAAGTAATCAGCGGCATCCACTAAAATTTTAAACACCAAATCCAATCCTGACTCACCGCCGGTAAAGCCCATTTCTGGCTCTGCGTGAAATTCAGCAGGTAATTGCTCCCACTCAGCAATAGCTACATACGGTGGATTAGATACGATCAAATCATATTTCTGGGCAGGCAAAGCACTAAACAAATCAGAATGATATAAGGTTAACTGCGCTTCCAGTTGATGCTTAGCTAGGTTAATTTTAGCAACTTCCAGAGCATCTTCTGACAACTCAACCGCATCTACCAAAGCATCAGGAAAGGCGTAAGCACAAGCAATAGCAATACAGGCACTGCCGGTACATAAATCTAAGACACGTTCAATAGTGTCTGGATCAACCCAAGGTGTAAACTGCTCTTGAATTAACTCAGCGATCGGTGAACGTGGCACTAAAACGCGTTCATCGACATAAAAAGGCAAACCAGCAAAAATAGCCTCATGCATTAAATAAGCCGAAGGCATTCGTGTGCTAATACGCCGATTAACCAAATCAACAATCCTATGCCGTTCAGCTTCGGTTAAGCGGGCGCTAAAATAACTCTCAGACAAATTATAAGGCAAATGCAGAGTGTGTAAAATCAAAGCCGCAGCATCATCCAACGCGGTTGCAGTACCATGACCATGAAAAAGTTTTGCTTTGGCAAACCGACTAGCGGCCCAACGAATATAATCCCTTACAGTGATTAGCGTTTGAATTGTTTCTGCAGATGTTTGTTGCATAAAATAGGAATAATGTAAGAATAACGCGTAAAGATACTAATTTTAAACTAATTATGCGTGTATCTGGATAACATTCAGTAAAATAGTCGTTATGGATCAAAAAAACACCGCCGCCTCACCCGAAGAAACGCGCTCAAGTTTAGCAAAAAATCGACTCTATGCTGACTGCTATAAATTCATGCAATCAGATTCACTTGATTTACCTACTATTCCTGATGTCTCGTTTAAAATCAAAAAAGCGATTAATGACAGCTCAGCTAATAATAATAAAATTGCTCGCGTGGTCCAAATTGATCCATCGATTACTGCACGACTAATAAAAATATCTAATAGTCCGCTGTACCGTGGCCGGCGTAAAATTGAAAGCTGCCCTGAGGCTCTCACTCGCTTAGGCCTACAAAGCTCCCAACAAATCATTACTACCTTTGCCTTAAAAGGTGTTTTTAATGCCAGCTCGCCAGTCATTCGTAAAAAAATGCACGAACTCTGGCAACACAGTAGCTATGTTGCCGCCATTTCCGCTGTATTAGCGCATAAAACCCCTGGCTTTGATCCCGACAAAGCCATGTTAGCCGGATTAATTCATGATATTGGCATTGTGCCTATTCTCGCTTATGCCGACAAACAGCCAGATATTTTAGCTAGCCCAAAAGATTTAACTGAAACTGTGCGTAAATTACGCGTCGAAATTGGCGTGCAGATTTTACGTAAATGGGATTTCCACGAAGACTTCGAATCCGTGATTATCAATTCAGAAAACTGGTATAGAAACGACAATGAAAAAGCTGATTATGCAGATATCGTAATGATTTCTCAATTACATAGTTATATTGGTAAAATTGATCCGCGAAAAATGCCTAAATTGGATGAACTGCCTGCCTACAAAAAGCTAGTCTCAGGGAACTTAGATGTCGATCTCAGTATCAATATATTGGATCAAGCCAAAGATGAAATCAACGACATTCAAAAGCTGTTGCTTTAATCATGATTAACCTAGCTATCCCTGCACAAGCTCAGCATCTACTCAACACCCTCAGCGCAACAAAGAGCAGCACGGAAAATCTAAAAATAGGTCAACAAATTGATGCCCGCGTCATACAGATTAGCCAAGACACAAAAACTATTCAACTCAGTATCGACCATAAGAAAATTGCCGCTTTACTAAAAAATGATACGCCCGCAAGCAAACAACACACAGCGCTATTACAATCTGGACAAACCGTAACATTGATAGTGATCAAATTAGCGCCCCAAACAGAAGTAAAAATATTACTCCCCGAGCAACTCTTACAAGCCAACAAAACAACAAGCAACACAGTTGCCACAGATATTCAACGCAATGCGCCAACCCTGATTTTAAAAACCGACCTGAATAATGCACAAACTACGCTTAGCACTGCTAACACACAACTAGCCACGGCACGCACTGGCCCTCAAATACTACCCGCAGCAAACACAGCTGATAAGGTACTTTTATCGACACTTAAAGCACACCAATTACTTAGCGCAACAGTCATTTCTAGTGACCCTAAAAACCTTAAACTACGTCTTTTTATTCCAGCATCTAACTCATTTAGTAACACTCAATTCAGCCAGCAAGTGACCTCTCCCCCTAAAACAACAACGGCTTTACCAATAACAGCTCAATCACAAGCAACAACTATCCAGCCGAATACAACGACTCAAGGCATTATTGAGTCCATAAAAACACCAGCTTTTATTACACCCAAACCAACCAGCACACAGCCAGCAATTGTTTTATCCACAACAACGACAACACAACAAACTTCTGCCTTAATCAACACGGCTGCAACACCAAAAGCACTGATCATTGATTTTCCTGCATCCAAATCAATACCCCTGCCTACACTCAGCCCACAACAAGCGATTGTATTACAAGTCAGCAAAACAGGCGCCCAACTCCAGTTTCAAATTCTTCCGCCAAAAAGCCCGGAACAAACCATCTCGTCTGTACTCAGACAGCTCCTGCCTAAAGAAATCGCTACACCCGAATTAGTTAATCAATTAAGCCGCGATGTCCCGCAGATAATCAGTCATGAAAAGGTCTCGGAAACACTCAAACGCTTAGCACAACAAATACTCCGCGATTTACCTAAGTCACAGCAGCTAACAGAAGCAGCGCAGCTGAAAAAATCATTGGATAATAGCGGCCTTTATCTAGAGGCTAAGCTAGCGGCTAACACAGGAGAAAAAACAGAACAGTTACTGAATTCAGATTTCAAAGCACTATTATTGAAATTCACCCAAGCACTACAACATGAATCTCAGGCAGAAAAAAACAATTTAGTCCGTGATGATCAATTGAGCAATCTATTAAAAGACCTACAAAGCAAATCAGAAGGCGCCTTAGCAAGGCTTATTCTCAATCAACTCAAGTCATTACCTCAGGAAGATCAAAATAAACAAGTTTGGGTAATGGATTTACCGTTTACTGAAAAAAAACAAACCACCTCAATCAAAATTGAGATTGAAAAAAATCATAAAAAATTCAACAAAACCGAGCAAAAAACCTGGTCAGCGAGCATAACTCTATCACCGCCTCATTTAAACACCCTACACTGTAAGATTTCTTATTTTAATAATGCAGTGCATACCAACTTTTGGAGTGAAGATACTAAAACCACAAAACTGATACAAGATAATTTAGACTATTTAACAGCCCGCTTTGAAGCCGAGGGCTTAACCCCTGGCAATATGAATGCCGCACAACAATCAACAAATAAACCACAAACACCATTAAATATTGATAAACGAACTTTATTTGATGATAATGCTTAAATCATTCTCTTTAGCGATGTGCACCAAATGACTTGAGCACATTGCTTAGCTAAAATATCCAATATCACCTCCCTTTTAATTGGATCAGTTTATGGGCAACTCAAAATACGCCATCTTCTTGCCTATTATTCTTTTTATAGTGTTTGATATTTCTGCGCTCTCATTAAACTATTGGATATCTGACAGTCTAAGCAAAAGTGCACTTGCCATCAACTTAGCTGGGCGTCAACGCATGTTAACGCAACGCATTAGTAAATCTTTATTACTCGTAAAACTAAGTCCAACTGATACAGAAAAACAAACAGCTCAGGACGAACTAAAAGCTGCGCTACACCTATTTGACAGCACACTTAAAGCTTTTAAGGAAGGAGGCAATACCTTAGATGGTGATTATAAGCCTGTTTTTATTACCGCGATCGAATCCTCACAAGCTCGCCAACACCTTGAACAAGGACTTCAGCTTTGGACAACCCTTAAGCCCTCAATTTTACTTAGCTTAGACTCGCCGACAGCAACACCTGCATTGCTTAATCAAGCCATTGAAAACACAAGTCGGAAAAATCTTGCTTTATTACAAAAGATGAACCAGCTAACCTTAACGCTCGAACAAGAAGCAAACAAACAAATTCGATTATTACGCGTACTTCAATCCTTGTTGATTATTATGGCCTTAGTTAATTTTTTTTATATTACCCAGCGTTTAGTGAAAGACAGACGTTTAGCCTCTAAAAATAATCAAACACTAAATACCATCTTCAACTCCATAGAAACAAGCATTATTATTTATAGTAAATCGAGAAAAATCATCTTTAGCAATCAAGCGGCCAACCAACTTTTTCAATACCCAGATGGCATACCTAAAAACTTATTAGTTAACAACCTACTGACTTTTCATAAATCATTCCCGATAGGCCACACTAGATCAGGCACAGCTTTTCCAGTAAAAATTGAATGCCAAAAAAATGCATTCAGAGGAATACCCTGCGTCATTTGCACCATTGACGATGCAACCAAACAAATAAAAAAAGAAGAAAATCTGAGAAAAATAGCCTTTCACGATCCCCTTACTGGACTCGCTAATCGCCTACTTTTTCACGAGCGATTAACACAAGAGATTCTGCACAATAAACGTCACCTCAAAGCTTTAGCGGTACTTTTTATAGACTTAGATGGCTTCAAAGCAGTCAACGACGAATTAGGTCATGATGCTGGCGATCAACTACTCAAACTGGTCAGTCAACGTCTTATCCAATGTTGCCGTGAAGAGGATACCGTCGCCCGAATGGGCGGCGATGAATTCACCCTAATACTTTCTTCTATTACAAACATAAAAGCCGCAGAAAGAATAGCTAGCACAATATTACAGCAACTGAGTAATAGCTTTTTAATACAGAATCAAATCATCCATATCACTGCCAGCATTGGCATCAGCCTATACCCTAAAGATCATTATGAGGCTGATTTACTAATCAAATACGCAGACAATGCCATGTACGAAGCCAAAAAATCAGGCAAAAATCGCTATGCACTAGCGTCAAATCAGCTAAACAAAACGACACAACAACCCTCTCCTTAACACAAAACAAGCACCAAAACTTAATGCCATCTGGCCTAGGTATAGATAACTTTATTGACTAAAGTGCATCATTCCTACTAATTGTCCCGCCTTAAAATGGCAGGCGAATTTTACCAAGTGGGCTGAAATTCTGCGCCCCGTTTGTGTTCAAATTATTTCGAGTATGCCCCTTAACACAGTATTAATAACAAATTACTCACACGCAGGACAATAAAAAAGCCTTATTATTTATAACAAGGCTTAACATATTGCATCAGAGTAGAGCTTAACAGCTCAACTCTTAAGCTAAAATCTTAATCAGTAATTTTTACTAGCCAGCCTTTTGCGGCTGGACATTTTTTATAATCAACGTTTACTTGAATGCGAGCCGCAGTGCCTTTAAGTGATTCTGGCAATATCCCTGTAAACAAGAAAAAATGCTCTTTATCTTCAACTTCCAGTGCCACAGGTATTTTTTTTGCCGTTACAGAAACGGCATCAGGATCTTTAATACCTTTTACCCAAAAAGAGAATGCTGATTGCGGCGCAACTGTTGCCAAATGCTCTGGTTTAGTATGCGAAATTATCGTAGTTTTACAGGCGCTAGCCCCCCGACCTTTACCACCACTCCCATGACCATCATGCCCACCCGCTGAAAATACCGGCGTTGCCATTAAAGATAAAACTAAGCTTAATACTGGGATTACAATAAGCTTCTGCACTTGTTAGCTCCTTAAATAACTATTATATTCAGCGCCATTATAAGCATTTTTT
>JACUUF010000144.1 GCA_014859465.1 Methyloprofundus sp. | reverse complement strand
CGTCAGTTCACAGTGGAAACACCGAAACTAACAGCGAACTAAGTGGTGGCGATAGGTGGATTTGAACCACCGACCCCGGGGTTATGAATCCCGTGCTCTAACCAACTGAGCTATATCGCCGTATCTGAACGAATTGATTGACCAACCAACCCTAATAAAGAGCGGAAATTATATCCGCCCCTTATCAATTCGTCAAACGTTTTTAGACATTAAATCGAAAATGTACAACATCACCATCTTTTACGATATAGTCCTTACCTTCCAAACGCCATTTTCCAGCATCTTTTGCGCCCTGCTCACCTTTGTATTGTACATAATCCTCATAAGCAATAATTTCCGCACGAATAAAGCCTTTCTCAAAATCTGAATGGATAACACCGGCAGCTTGAGGAGCTGTTGCGCCGGTTGGAATAGTCCACGCTCTTATTTCTAAGACTCCAGCGGTAAAATAAGTTGATAAATTGAGTAATTTATAGGCAGCACGAATGACGCGGTTTAAGCCGGGTTCTTCTATACCTAAATCATCCATAAATTCCTTTTTTTCATCCTCATCAAGCTGGATAATTTCAGCTTCTATCGCCGCACAGACAGAAACAACCGATGATCCTTCTTGAGCTGCAAACGCTTGAACTGCATCTAATAAAGGATTATTTTCGAAACCATCTTCTTGCACATTAGCAACATACATTGCTGGCTTGATGGTTAATAAAAACAGCTCTTTAATGATGGCAAGTTCATCTTCTGTTAGCTCTAAAGAACGTAATTGTCCGCCCTCGTCTAAATGCTTGAGTAACTTTTCATATAATACTTTTTTAGCGAGCTCTTCTTTGTTGCCCGTTCTTGCTGCTTTACTGGTTTTTAACAGCGCTTTTTCGATACTTGCCATATCAGCAAGTGCTAACTCAGTATTAATGACTTCTATATCACCTAGCGGATCTACTTTGCCGGCAACATGGACAACATTATCATCTTCAAAACAACGCACAACATGCACAATAGCATCTGTTTCGCGAATATTGCCCAAAAATTTATTACCTAAACCTTCACCTTTTGACGCGCCCGCTACTAGACCAGCAATATCAACAAATTCAATGGTCGTTGGTAAAATGCGTTGCGGCTTTACAAATACCGCTAACGCATCCATACGTGCATCTGGCACTGGAACAACCCCGACATTGGGGTCAATAGTGCAAAATGGATAGTTTTCAGCTGCAATTTTTGCATTGGTTAATGCATTAAATAGGGTTG
The DNA here is from genome assembly GCA_014859465.1 of Methyloprofundus sp. Taxonomy (GTDB): domain Bacteria; phylum Pseudomonadota; class Gammaproteobacteria; order Methylococcales; family Methylomonadaceae; genus Methyloprofundus. The sequence goes on along the minus strand of JACUUF010000144.1, from coordinate 7,502 downwards.
ATTTACCTACGTTAGGTAAGCCAACAATTCCACAATAAAGTGCCATAATCTCTCTTGATTAATAAAGTTAAGTTGGCTCAATTAATCTAATTGAGCCGAGTAAAAAGTGTTTAGCCCGCTTTACCGTCAATTCTTGCGCTGGTTAAGATCGGCGCATAAACGAAGGCAAATAATGAAAAGGCTGCTAGCCATAAAATAGTCGCCGCATAAATGAAATCAGCATACCAACTGGGTAATAACATAGGCAAAAATACTCTGACTAAAGCTGCAAGGTTAATTAAAGCAAAAGCAATTGCCATTGCTTTTGATGCATTAAGAGCGCGACCAGTATGCCCCAATGAAACACGCGCCATCATACCTAAAGTAATGACACCAATGCCGCCCATGGTAAAAGCATGCAATGCCAGCGTCGGCAATACGATATTATAAGCGCTGAGTGCGGTGAGCATAAAACCTAAAATAATCCATGCGTAACCGAGATAAAGCACCCATAACAAGGGCACAAACCAAACTCTGAACACAAACCAGTTATTAATTCTTAAACTATTAGCAAGCACTGCGGCGATCGCTGCTAGCGCTAGATAAATTCCGGAAATTTGCAGGATAGATAAAGCAAATACAAGCAAGGCAAAGCCTATCGATAATGCATCGAGTAATGGATTGCGAATGGGCATGACACCTTTTAAGCCGCGCTCAGTAAAAAAGGGAAACACGCGCCCCGCTATCACTAATATCATACTAATAATCAGCCCTATAACCAGTTGAAATCCTATCCATGCGGTTGTTTCTGTCCAGCCTAAAATATCTGCATGGATAAGGCCATTGCCCAGCGCCATTAGGCCTAGCATAGCGATAAAAACATAGCCTCGGGTGTAATGAGTTTTGATAATAGGCAAACTAATAGCAACGGCTAAAACCGGCAAAAAAGCAAAATCAACCAAAGCAATTAACTCATCAGGAAGAAGTTCGGAGTAAAAAGGCAAAATACGCCCATAAACCCATAACAGCGCCAAACCAGCCAAGTTGGCTGCAGTTGCTGTGGCTTCACCAGTCCAATTACCCACTGCGGTTAATAAAAAACCAGCAATAACGGCAACGGTATAACCAAGAAGCATTTCATGTGCATGCCAATAAGTGTTGGAAAAATAATTATCCATCACCAAACTGCCATCATAGACAGATCGCCATAACACCATCAGCACTAAAGCAGATAAGCCAGATAAAGCAAAAAAGGTTCTAAAACCCAGGGCAAAAAACGGGATATTAAAGTTATTATTCATTTATTGACTCTCTAGCCAAGCAAGTTCATTTTCGCTAAAGCCTACGTTTAAGCGGACTTGTTTATTGAACGGGCCTTTAGGCTTGCTTTTATAGTATTTTAAGATTAATTCTTGAAATGCTTGATCAGAATTAAGTTGTTGTTTCTGGCATTGGTAATGAAACCAATCTGAACCGAATTGCACATGTTGCTGCTCATCGTGAAAAATACGCTCAAGAATTTTCACGCCTTGTTGATCATTGATATTGGCGAACTTTTCTATCATAGCAGGCGTAACATCTAAGCCTCTTGCTTCCATACAACGAGGAATGATTGCTAGGCGCGCCAAAATATCACCCGCAGTATCTTGCGCATGCTCCCATAAACCTTGATGCGCCGGCAAATCACCATAATCAATAGCGTGCTTACGTAAATGCTCGCGTATTAAAGTGAAATGCAAAGCCTCTTCTTGTGCAACTTGCAGCCAGTCTTGATAAAACTTTCGTGGCATACCACGAAAGCGATACAATATATCCCACGCGAGATAGATGGCAATAAATTCAATATGCGCGAGAGCATGATAAAAAGCTTGTACACCTTCAAGAGATCCTAACTTACGACGCACCATAAACTTAGGAGCAAGCAATTCTGGCTTATCAGGAAAACGAACCTTCTTTATATCATGTGGCTCAGAAATAGCGTCAAACTGCAATTCACCTTGTTGGTATAATGCCCATGCTTGCGCCGTTAACTGTAACTTTTCATCTATATCTACCCGATGTAAACAAGCTTCAGCAAAATCAAAAATATTATTCATTCACTCAGATGTTTTACCGAAAATATAGAATGTGACAGGACATTATAACAAAGCATTAGATGCATCACAGCTTATACTCTACTGTGCTTTTATTTATTGGCTTTTCGACCAGCCTTCTCTACCTGCACCGATGTTATTTATCCACCAAGATAAAGTCATGCATGCCGGTGCCTATTTCATATTGGCATTTTTTACTGTAGGTGCTTTTAGACATTTCAAGGCATCATTATCTACATTGATTAATTGATTATAAGTAGCCTTATTTTTGCCAGCTTATATGTTGCAGCTGATAAGTGGTATCAATCGTTTGTACCGGGGCGCATGAGTGATACTTTTGATTGGCTGGCTGATACCCTAGGAGCCCTGCTTTTTCTTGGTTTTTACTCTTATTTCCGGGGAAATCACAAAGAAAAACACTGCCGTTTTCAAGCCCTTTAATCCATCACTCTAAATAACATCTCTTTCACCGTTTGCGGCTCAAATGGCTTATCACAAATAGCGGATACACCCGATTGCTGCACATTATTTAAACGCAGTTCATTTTCCTCACTGGTAACCATTAAAATGGGAATCAGTATATTTTGCATATCTTGTCGTATAAACTGGATGAGCTCTTGCCCGTCCATAACAGGCATATTGTAATCGGTAACAATTAAGTCGAATGCATCTTGATTGGCGCTGAACGTATCAACCCCTTGTTTGCCATCATTCGCCGTCGTAATCTGAGTAATACCCATATTATTTAAAACACGCGTAATATGCTTTCTTGCCATTAGACTGTCATCAACAACCAGTACTCTTAATGCTTCGACATCATAATGCGCCAGACTGAGTTGTTCAGGATCTATGAATTCAAGCGTTGCTTTTAAAGCACGTGTTAAATCGGCATGATTAAACGGCTTGGGTAAAATAGCGATCACGCCTGCTTGGCGAATCGGGTCTAGGGCTTTAAAGTCAGTTTCACTGGAAATTAACATAAATGGAATATTTTGCGCAGTATCTGACTGCTTCATAGTGATAACCAACTCCGTTGCCGTCATGTCAGGCAAATACAGACTACTCATCACCAAGTCTGGCGCATAAGTCATCAGACTTTGCAGTGCCGCTGAACCGCTAGTAACCCCTTCTATTGAAGTAATGCCTTCTTGCTGCAGATGTTTGATAATAACTTTTAATTGAGTTGATGAAGGCTCTACCAGTAAGATAGACAATTCTGAAATATCAAGTGTAGACATAAATACTCGGCAATTTTATAAACGCGACAAGTTTTACTATACCGCTTATAGGCTCTGGTATATAGCTTATAAGTCATATTTTAATATGTTTTTAACAAATAATTAAATCCTAATGAACAAGCAAAATATTTATGTGACCGGTGCCGAGCAAGGCAGCGGCAAATCAATTATCATGCTCGCCATGATGGATATGTTAGCCGGTTATGCAGGCAAAATTGGTTTTTTTAGACCGATTATTCATGAGCAAGAAGATCAAGATGAATTAATCCAATTAGTCAGACATCGCTATCAAATTGATCTGCCTTATGAAGCCATGTTTGGCTGCCACATAGAAGAAGCACAAACCTTAGTCGAAACAGATAACTACCATGAATTATTAAAACGGATTTTAACTAAATACCGCGCCCTCACTGAAAAATGTGATCATGTCTTATGTGTTGGACCTGATTATGTTGGTGATAATTCTATTTTTGACTTTGATTTTAATGCCGAAGTGGCTAATAACTTAGGTTGTTTGATTATGCCCGTTGTTCAAGGTCAAGGGCGCAATAATTTGCAAATTGTCGATGCAGTCAATCGCCTTAAACATGTTTTAACTGAATTTGATTGTGACTTATTAGCCAGCGTGATTAATGGTGTTGCAGCCAATCAAATTGAAACACTACGCATGCGCTTTAAACATAATCCAGAAAATAATTTTCCAGTTTATATTGTCCCGACCGAACCTTCATTAGAAAAACCCAGCGTTGGCAATATTGCGCGCCAGCTTAATGCCGAGCTTATATTAGGTGAGCAACAAAGCTTAAATCGCTTAGTGAGTCAATATAAAGTAGCAGCCATGCAAGTCCCTGGTTTTTTAGATTATCTCGAAGCGGGCGACTTAGTCATTACCCCAAGTGATCGCGCCGATATTATTCTTGCTTGTTTTATGGCCTATACCTCGACGAATTACCCGCAAATTGCCGGCTTATTATTGACCGGAAAGAACAATACCGCTAAACAAATAAGGCATTTACTAGAGGGCTTTGATGACACCCCTTTTGCCGTGTTATCCATCGAAGAAGATACGCTTAGTGCCGTCATGAAAGTAACAGAAATAAAAGCTCAGCTTTATTCACAAGACGAACGCAAGATTGCCACCGCCCTAGGTTTAGTAGAAAGTAATATAAGCTTTGACGAACTAAAACAGCGACTTGCCGCACAGCACTCGGAACGTGTCACGCCTTTAATGTTTGAGTATGAGCAAATGCAACGCGCTCGAACCAATCAACAGCATATTGTTTTACCTGAAGGCACTGAAGAACGTATCTTGCATGCAGCTGAAATCCTCCTATTAAGAAATGTCGTCAAGCTAACACTATTAGGCAGTATCGACGATATACAACAAAAAATCAAAAAATTAGGGTTACACTTAGAAGGCATTAATATTATTGATCCTCTGCATTCGGAATTACGCGAACTTTATGCAGAACACTATTTTGCACTACGTAAAGATAAAGGCGTCACTTATGATATGGCTTTCGACACCTTATCCGATGTCAGCTATTTCGGCACCATGATGATTCATATGGGCGATGCCGACGGCATGGTTTCAGGTGCCGTACATACCACGCAACATACGATTCGCCCCGCCTTTCAAATCATTAAAACCAAACCGGGAACGTCTATTGTTTCCAGTGTCTTTTTTATGTGCTTAGAAGATAGAGTTTTAGTCTATGGCGATTGTGCAGTTAATCCCGACCCTAATGCGCAAGAACTTGCGGATATTGCTTTCAGTGCGGCACAAACCGCAGAAATGTTTAATATTTCGCCGCGTATTGCCATGCTTTCTTATTCCACCGGCGAGTCCGGCAAAGGCGCAGCGGTTGATAAAGTAAGAAAGGCAGTCAAATTGGCTAAAAAAGCGCATCCTGAATTAAAACTAGAAGGTCCTATGCAATATGATGCTGCGGTCGATGCAGGCGTAGCTAAAACAAAACTGCCGGAAAGTGAAGTGGCAGGCCATGCAAATGTATTTATTTTCCCTGACCTGAATACCGGCAATAATACCTATAAAGCGGTACAACGCTCCTCTGGCGCCATTGCTATCGGGCCTATTTTACAGGGCTTGAATAAACCCGTGAACGACTTGAGCCGAGGCTGCACGGTGACAGATATTGTCAATACCGTGATTATGACAGCGATCCAAGCCCAAGCAAACCATCCACCTAAATAAACACTAAACCAATAAAATGTTTGAACTCTACCTCGATACCGCTGATGCCCAGCAAGTTGCCAGTCTTAATCAATGCTTACCCATTTTTGGTGTCACCACTAATCCCTCCATTTTAGCCAAAGCTGGATTGGGTGTTAATCAAGCCCTGCCGGCTTTAGCCAAAGCACTTGATGGTCAAGCACGCTTGCATGTGCAAGTAGTCAGCGATACAGCACAAGGCATGCTGGCCGAAGCCATGAAACTACAGGCCCTACCTTATGATATTGTGGTCAAAGTACCGGCGACGCGTATTGGCTTAGCGGCGATAAAGCTCATGAAAGCACAAGGAATTTGCGTATTAGCAACGGCTATTTACAGTGTCCAACAAGGATTTTTTGCGGCTTTATGTGGCGCCGATTACTTAGCCCCTTATGTCAATCGCATCGATGCCATGGGCGCAAATGGTATTGCGGTAGTCGCTGATTTACAACAGCTAATAAACCAGCAAGGCTTAGCAACAAAACTACTGCCAGCGAGCTTTAAAAACACGCAGCAAGTATTGGCTATGCTACAACTCGGGGTCGCCTCAATTACGTTACCCGTAGATATAGCCGAACAAATGCTCACTCACCCAGCCGTTCAGCCGGCAGTAGATCAATTTAGCAAGGACTGGCAAGCTAGTTTTGCTGAGCAATTATCTTTTGAGAGTTGAAGGTTTAAAAGGGTTTAATCGCATCTAGGAGCGCAATAGCCACGAAAAATCATGCGGCGTTGTTTGCGCAACTAGAAGCCGCTCCTACGCAGTGCAATAGCTTTAGCTTTAGCTTTAGCTTTAGCTATTGCTGTATATGACGCAAAAAGCTAACGCTTTTTTACTCCTGTTCAAGTCAGTTTCAGTTTTTATCAGCTTTTATTTCGTACTTTCTCTCTTTGCTGCGCTTTATCCTGCTGTTTTAAGGCACGACGCTCGGCCGATGCATGACGAGCTGCTGAACCGATATGCGCTTCACCGCGCTGCTTAGCTAATTGCACCTGTTTTTCTCGCTCTTGAAAACGTTGCCGTTGCTGCTCATTAGCTTGATTATAACAATGCGGGCAACTCACACCTTTTTGATAATGCTCGCTTTGTTTGTCTTGTTCAGTAATCGGATAACGGCAAGCATAACACTGATCGTATTGACCTTTTTCCAAGCTATGATTAACGGCAACGCGATTATCAAAGACAAAACACTCACCTTCCCAAAGCGATTGTTCGACGGGCACTTCTGCCAAATACTTTAAAACGCCGCCTTGTAAATGATAGACATTTTCAAAGCCCTGCTCTTTTAAATAAGCCGTTGATTTTTCGCAACGAATCCCACCCGTACAATACATGGCGACTTTTTTATGCTTATTAGGATCAAGATTCTCTTTTACATACTGCGGAAACTCACGAAAGGTCTCAGTAACGGGATTAATCGCATTTTTAAAGCCACCGATTTGCACTTCATAATCATTGCGCGTATCAATTAAAATCACCTCAGGATCAGAAATCAAAGCGTTCCAGTCTTGCGGCTTAACATAAGTACCGACAATTTTTTTCGGGTCAATGTTTTCCACGCCCATAGTGACAATTTCTTTCTTGAGTTTGACCTTAGTGCGATAAAACGGCATTTCCGACTCATAAGACTCTTTACTCTCAATACCCGCCAAACGAGAATCAGAACGCAACCAATTAAGGACAGCGTCAATCCCCGTGCGATCACCGGCAATCGTGCCATTCACTCCTTCTTTAGCGAGCAATAAAGTCCCTTTAACCTGATGATCTTGCATGAGTTGCAATAAAGGTTTTCTGAGTTCAGTGAAATCTTCGAGGGTAGCGAACTTATATAAAGCGGAAACAATAATTTTAGACATATAACACCTTTCTGCGAGCCGGAACGTAAATCCGGAGCACTATTAAAAAACCGATCATTTTAGCGTATTTTTCTGTCATTCTTTAAGCTTTACTATGGAAAC
>JACUUF010000143.1 GCA_014859465.1 Methyloprofundus sp. | reverse complement strand
AACACTGACCTTAACAATGCCTTCTGGACACAGCAAAAATATTTTACCCCCGTTTTAGGTATGGCGTTTGAATATGGTTCGCATTTTAAAGTGGAACCTTGGGTTAAAACTTGGAACCGTTGGGTGTACGAAGACTGGGGCGGTATCTGGATTGGTCGTTTAGGCAAATACGGGGTCAATTCTCCAGCGAGTTTACGTGATGCGAAAAAAGATGCGTACTGGGCGCACCATGATTTATTTCTTTTAGCTTATGCTTTATGGCCCACAGGTTTCTTCCGTTTAACCTTGCCGACAGCTCAAGAAGCTGAGTGGTTTGAAGAAAATTATCCTGGCTGGCATGCGCATTATGGTGTGATTTATGACGAATGGCGTGCGCGGGGTTGTGAAGATCCTAATAGTGGCTTTATTCCCTTAATGTGGTTCATTGAAAACAATCACCCTATTTACATTGATCGCGTGTCACAAGTACCTTTCTGCCCTAGTTTATGTAAAGGTGCAAGTACCTTGCGTGTGCATGAATATAACGGCAAGAAAAATACTTTCAGTGATGATTGGGGCGAGCGTATGTGGTTGTCTGAGCCAGAGCGTTATGAGTGCCAAAACATGTTTGAGCAATACGCAGGACGCGAATTATCAGAAGTGATTGCTGAATTACACGGTGTGCGTAGCGATGGTAAAACCTTGATCGCTCAACCGCATACCAATAAAGACGGCAAAATGTGGACATTGGATGATATTAAAGCACTGAACTGTGTTTTTTCTGATCCTGTTGACGCTCTTTAAGTCAAGGTACTTTTACTCGGTGTTTAAGTTATCTAGCGATAACTGTAAGAAGAAAAGTCTATTTTGCTGAAGTAATTTTATAAGTCATCGATTTATAAAATAGCTGAGCTTTTCTTTGTAAAGATAATTTTATTTTAAATCAGTTATTTAAAGATATTTAGCACCGATATTTAATCCATCTATTAGGAAATATATTAATGGGAATTCAAATAGAAACAGGTCAACGCGGGTTGACCGATCCAGTCTTACAAAAAGTCATTGCCGATGCCGTACCTGATCAACCTTTAGAGACTAACCGCAAAATGAATTATTTTGTTGAGCCGCGCGGACGTCGCTTATCAGAATACGAAATCTTATGCTGTTATACACAACCTACGCCAGATTGGATTCCTGGTGGTTTAGATTGGGGGGATTGGACGCAAAAATTCCATGGTGGCCGTCCTTCTTGGGGTAATGAAACAACGGAAATGCATTCCACCGATTGGCATAAGCATCGTGATCCGGCAAAACGTTGGCATGCGGTTTATGTCAAAGATAAAGCAGAAGAAGCGCGTTATACCGACCGTTTTCTAAAATCGTATTCGGCTGAAGGTCAGATTCGTACTATGAATCCTGTTTGGCGCGATGAAGTTTTAAATGATTATTTAGGTGCGTTTTGCTTTAACGAGTATGGCTTATTTAATTCGCATTCTTCTGCAGCGCGTGATTGTTTAGGCGATACCTTGCGCATGAGTATTGCTATGATCGGCTTTGATAAAGTGGATAATGCGCAAATGATCCAAATGGAAAGAACCTTTTTAGCAAAATTAGTCCCAGGTTTTCCTGAATCGACTGATGAGCCGAAAAAAGAATGGACCCAAGGCGCTATCTACAAAGGTGCAAGAGAAATCGTTGAGGATATTTGGCAAGCAACGTATGACTGGAATGAGATTCTATGGGCAGGCCATCAAATACACGATGCTTTATTTGGTCAGTTTGTTCGTCGTGAATTTTTCTTGCGTTTATCTTCTTACTATGGCGATAACTTAACGCCTTTCTTTATCAATCAAGCGCAACTTTATCATCAACAAACTAAAGGCATTACTGACGATATGTTTTTTTATTGTCTAGGTGATGATCCACAATTTGGTGAGTATAACCAACGTCTAATGCGGGCATGGACAGATAAATGGTTGCCAAGAACCGTGAATGCATTGAAAGATTTTATGGGTATTTTTGCCAAAATCCCGGAAATTGAACATGTCACTACGAAAGATGCGATTGAAGCAGCGCTAACGCGTGTATTTGATGATTGGACTGAGGATTATGCGGACAAAATTGGCTATAAAGCTGACAACGCTGCGATGATTAAAACGGTTTTATCAGGTCTTAAATAATAAGGAATAAACATGTCAAGTAATGCAAATTCGTATGGTGCAGGCATCATGGCGAAAACCGGCAAAGCCTTTGCCGATGAGTATTTTGCTGAAGAAAACCAAGTGGTTCATGAAAGTAATGATGTTGTTTTGGTGCTGAAAAAGTCAGATGAAATCAACATTATTGTTGATGAGTTGTTATTAGGCGAGAACAAAGCGGAAAACTCAACACTGGTGGTTGAAGATCGTGCCGGTTACTGGTGGTTAAAAGCGACCGGTAAAATTCAAGTAGATTGCGCAGAAGCGGCTGAAATCTTAGGTAAAGATTACAACGTCTATGACTTCTTGGTGGATGTGTCATCGACAATTGGTCGTGCCTTTACTTTGGGTGAGACTTTTACCATTACTTCCGAGTTAATGGGTCTTGATACTAAACTTGAAAACTTGAAATCATAGGAGAAAACGATGGCAAATTACAAAGTACATGACAACCCAGTACGTGATGCATGGATGGCCAAAATTAGTCAATTAAAAACGCTAAAAGAGGGTGCTGCTTTTTTAACCGATTTTCGTAAAAAACATACCACGCCTTTTCGTGCAGACTATTCATTAGAGCTCGATTGGGGCTGGATTGAGTGCAAAATCGAAGAAAAAGTGGCTATGTTAAAGCATGCAGAGCTTAGCGATGCTCAGTTCTTAAATAATTGTGTTGGCGGTGCGAACGCACAAGATATTGCTGATGCGGTTGTCGCTAGAATGGATGATTGCACCTCTAAGTATGAGGCTGAAAAGATACATATCAATTTCAGAACAGACTACAAGCCGCCTATCATGCCAACGAATGTATTTATGGATACAGATCGTTTATTGGGCACAAAACTAATGGAATTGAGAAATGTTGATTATTACGCAATGCCATTAGAAGAGCTGCGCAAGGAGCGTGGCGTTAAGATTATTACCATTCAGTAATAGTTTTAGCAAGTTTTGCTCTGTGTTTTGCTTTTTCTAATGCATGGAAGTAAGGCATTGGGCAGGAAGTAAAGGCACCGCTAAGGACGGCTGTGCTTTTACACTTTTAATCACTAATAACAAACAAAAACAGCATGATTGAACTTTACGAACAACCGACAAAAAATGTTAGTGAATTATTTGGCAATAATGAAGATTTGACCAAATTATATGATGATAACAACTATACCGCGTACACCCAAGATTTAGGTTTTATGTGGCGTTGGACTATTTTTCGTGAAGATAAACTTATTCAGGAAGGCTGCTCGTTAACCGAAGATGCAGCAAGACGTGCGGTGAATCATGTCATGGCATTTTTTAATATTAGTGCAAAAAATAAGCAGAATAAAGAGGTTCATGATTAATGGCTAATCATCAAATAAAAATTATTACCCAAGAAGGAGAGTCAGTCTCCTTTGATTGTGCGGAAGATGAAGATATTATCAGTGCTGCCATCCGGCAAAGTATTTTTTTAATGTCATCGTGCCGTGAAGGCGGCTGTGCAACTTGTAAAGGCGTGTGTACAGAAGGTGATTTTGAAATGGGTAAGGTCAGTGCTCAAGCATTACCACTCGAAGAACAAGAAGAAGACATGGTGCTGTTGTGTCGTTGTTATCCAACAGACAATATGGTCGTTGAAGTGCCTTATACCTTTGATCGCATTTCTTATTCTGAAGAAGGCAAAGCGTTTCCAGCAGAGATTGTTGAGTTAGAGCAAGTCTCTAGTAATGTGACTAAATTATGTCTTAAGCGATCAGATGGTGAGAAGCAAATCAAACTAGATTCAGGCCAGTACTATGATTTAGAAATTCCCGGTACACAAACCACTCGCTCTTATTCGCCAGCCAATATTGAGAATAATAACGGGGACATGGAGTTTTTAATCCGGGTCCTAGATGAGGGGAAATTCTCTCATTTTCTAAAAAATGATGCCAAAGTAGGGCAAAGTATTAATGTCAAAGGGCCGTCGGGTATTTTTGGCTTGGTTGCCAATGGCTTTACGCCGCGCTATTTTGTTGCCGGTGGCACGGGCTTGGCGCCGATTTTGTCCATGGTTAGATTTATGCAAGAGTGGGGCGAGCCACAACCTTGCACTATTTATTTTGGTTCCACTTTTGAGGAAGAAGTCTTCTATGTTGAAGAACTCACTCAGCTTGCTCGTGAAATGGATAATTTAACGGTCAAGATCTGCGTCTGGAAAGCGACTGACTCTTGGCAAGGCGAGAAGGGTAGTGTAGTTGATGTATTGAAAAAGGACTTGGAGTCAGCTGCCACCAAACCGGATCTTTATTTATGCGGACCACCGGGTATGGTTGATGCGACTTATACCGTTTGTGAACAACTCGGTATCGCTGAAGATAAAATTTATCTGGAAAAATTTCTACCTAGCGTTTCTTAAACATTAATTTATTCATCAAGAGGGTTTGAAAATGGCACTAGAATGTTTGGTCTATGTCAGTCTTGCGACAATAGAAATGTCAGACGATCATTTGCGGGAAATGTTGCGTAAGGCGAGAGAAAATAATACTAAATTAGATATTACGGGGATGTTATTGTTTAGAGACGGCTTTTTTATGCAGGCATTAGAAGGGCCAAAAGATAAAGTGGATGCGCTGTATGAAAAAATTGCTAAAGATTCTCGCCATAAAGACTTAATTTTGGTTTACAACAAAGCCATTGCCAACCGCAGTTTTGCAGACTGGACCATGGGATTTAATAAAATTGATGATAAGACATTAGAGTGCATAGACGGGTTTTGTGACTTTATGCAAAAACCAACACCTGATTTTTTTATGACCCGAGCAAGTGAAGCAGAAGCCTTACTTAACGAGTTTAAGCATCAAATATTCTTTTAAGTAAATCATCCGTTCGCTGTATTTGCCAGTTATTGTTTTGCTTAATTTTAGGCTTGCTGTACGCATAATGGCTAGACAGCTATATTTTATAGTTATTAGGTGAGTTAGGATTATGCATAAAGCCGATATTGAATTTGTCTACGATATGGTTGAACAACTCGATCAAAGCATCCGTAAATTGACCCTGGATGAGCAGGCAATCAGCGCCAAATTGGGCCAGCAGCGGATAGAAGAATTAAGAGAATATTGGCAGCAAGAGCTCAACGAAGAGGATGCGCAAGAGCTAAAAACGACGTTCGACTATTGGGATAAAATGTTGATTGTTACTTGGGCGCATCGCCAGCGTGCGCATACGACGCGCGCTACGGTGGGCCAAACCCTAATGAAAGCAAGCAATAATCCCAACGATTAACAAGGCAGGGTGGGTCAAAAGATCTGTATTGAACTCTTATTTACCTTAGCAATCTGTATCACACAAAACATAACAAGGATCACTATGCCAACCAAGATAATCTATGATGCACAAGCCCGCCTTAAATTTATGACGGGGATTAATAAAATTGCTAATGCCGTTGGCGTCACCTACGGCAGTGCTGGCCCTGCTGTGCTGATTCAGCACGTGGCCGATGGTCTTACGCCGGTGTTTACGCGTGATGGTGTGACCGTGGCCAAATCCATTAGCTGTCATGACCGTACAGAAGATATAGGTGCACGCATGTTGCGTGATGTTGCCGGCGCAGTATCGCGCCAAGTGGGTGACGGCACGACGACCGCGATTGTTTTAGCGCAAGCGATTAGCCAAGAATGTATGAAGCTTGTTGCAGCGGGTTATCATCCCACGCAGTTAAAGCAGGGGATGGATATTGCTTTAGCGGTAGTTGAAAAAAAATTACAAGAACAGGCAATGACTGGCATAACCCCTGACTGGATTGAAAAAATAGCCGCTATCGCCACGAAAGATGAGGTCGGTGTTGGCGCGTTATTAGCAGAGGCGTTTGAAAAATTAGGGACAAAAAGCCCACTCACGTTTAAGCTAGGTAATGGCCGCGAAGATGTACTGGAAGTGGTTGATGGTATTCAATATGACCAAGGTTATTTGTCGCCGTATTTTGTCACCGATAAAGACCGCAATGAAGCGGTGTTAGATAATCCGTATATCTTGCTTTACGATAAAGAAATAAGTGACTTAATGGATTTAGTGCCTATTTTGGAGGAAGTGAATGCCGTTGGAGGCTCGTTAGTTATTATTGCCGAAGATGTCATAGATAAAGCGTTGTCCGGTTTATTATTAAATCAAGTACGGGGTATTTTTAAAGTTGTTGCGCTTAAGCCACCTGGTTTTGGTGATAAACGAGAAAATAGATTACAAGATTTAGCTATTATGACCGGAGGTCAAGCATTTATTGGTGATTTTGCGACTAAACTTGAGCATATTGAATTAGCACAGCTAGGTCAAGCTAAGCGGGTTATTGTCAGCGCTGATAATATTACCATTATTGGCGGGCGAGGTGATCAGGCGCTGATTAAAGAGCGTATTAATTATCTTGCGCATGAAGCAGAGATGATTCAGCAAAGAAAGCCGGGCGATGGCTCGCCGACAGGTAATAAACACGACTTTGAAGAGCTGCAAGAGCGTTTAGCTATTTTATCCGGTAAAACCGGGGTTTTTGAGGTCGGCGGCACGGCTGATGTGGAAATTAAAGAACGTATGGTGCGTATTGAAAATGCTTATATGTCCACTAAAGCTGCCTTAGAAGAGGGGGTCATGCCGGGCGGTGGCGTAGGCCTGTATAATATGGTGCGATACTTAGATGACATCATCGTCACTCACGCTGGGCAACAACAAGGCATTGCTATTGTTAAGCAGGCCTTGCAAAGGCCGCTGCAAAAGTTGAACAGCAATGCCGGTGTTAACAGTGAAGTGGTGCTCGCCCGCTTACAAGCAGAAAACAATCCTCGTTTTGCTTTTAATACTCAAGATAAAGGCTATGGCGACTTTTTAGAGATAGGTGTGATTGATGCCGTTAAGGTCGCTCGTTTGGCATTACGTAATGCGGTTAGTGTTGTAGGAACGCTGATTACAACCCAAGTGGTGGTGATGCATGTACCCGATACGTCTATAATGGATGGTTATTCGCCAGAATGGGCGGCTGCAACCCGCGAGGACCCCCGCGCTGATTAACTAGAATTTCGAGGTATTAAGCTTTTTATGCGCCATGATTTACCCTTCTGTGAGTCATTATTACTGACTTCCTCTTATTCCTTCGTGGAATAGGGGCAATGCGACATTATGTCGCATTGCCTTTTTTTTGTATTTTGTTATTTTGATAGCCTTTATAAGCTTTTGTTTTAATTAATAAAAATAGGGCTTTAAGGTTTTGTGTCGATACTGTTATTTCGGCGCGACTATTCAAGAGAGAAAATGGAAATTGCACTCAAGATACCCAACAAAGTAAAAATTGTTCAGGAAACTTTTTTACTGCGTCAATCTTTCGAAGTTGAAATGTACCGCCCTGTACAGGCATGGCAATGGATGGTGCAAACAAGATCCATTCCTGAGCAGGTCGATTGGGTGCGTTCAGATGTATCTGAAGCTTGGTCTCGTTGTCTGGAAGACTACCATTTACCGCTGGGTAATTTTGCTAACTGGGATAAGCATCTTAGCCATAAAAATTCTGCGATTGAAGCTCAACAAGCAGAGCATATTGCCGAGCAAATTCAGCAATTAAGTCATCATTTTCAGATATTTCTTCAAGAAGCGGGCGTAATGATGGTCGTTGTTGCGCCTAATGGCAGCTTGCTATATGTGACGGGTGAACAACATTTTCCACGTGCATTTCAATTGCCAACGCAAATAAAACAAACCAATTGGCATGAAACCCGCTTAGGCAATAATGGCATTGGTACGGCACTAAAATTAAAAAAGCCGATTGCCTTTCAAGGTATGGAGCATTATTTAAGTATTCTTCATCCTTATACAACAGCGGGCTACCCTTTATTGGATGAGGCTGGAGAATTAATCGCGGTGATTGGTTTGGTTAGTGATCATCAAGAGCAGATGAATTCCTTGTTTGCTTTTTTGCACTTAATCGGCGTGTTAGTGAATACTAATTTACCTCTGGCAAAAAATGCTGAGGCACAAGTGCGTGTTTTAGAGAAAATCCCTTTTCGACCCGCTAAGAAATCCATAGAAACAGAATTTTCTTCCTCTGTTACTGAGGAATTAAATCGCTATGTTGAGAAAGCCGTCAAATTACAAACGCATAAAATCCCGATTCTCATTACTGGTGAATCGGGTGTTGGTAAAGATCATTTTGTTTCTTTACTGAAAAAGGCAGGCCCTAGAAAAGATGCGCCACTGATTGCAATTAATTGCGCGTCTATTCCACATGAGCTGATTGAAAGCGAATTATTCGGCTATGAAACGGGCAGTTTTACAGGTGCTAGAAGTGGTGGTAAGCCGGGTAAATTTAGTCTGGCGGATAAAGGTATTTTATTTCTCGATGAAATCGGCGATATGAGCTTTGATCTGCAATCTACCTTATTGCGTGTTTTAGAAACATCTGAATTTACCCCGGTTGGTGGTACTCGACCTGTAAAAGTGGATGTGCAAATTGTTGCCGCGACCAATGTGCAATTATCAGAAGCGGTCAAGGAAGGGCGTTTTCGTCAGGATTTGTATTATCGGCTAAATGGCGCGCAAATTCATCTGCCCCCTTTGCGCGAGCGCGCCGATAAAAAGCTAATTATTGAATATCTTGGTAGTGGGTTAAATCTGTAATCATGTGTAAATATTGAGTCCAAATTCGAC
>JACUUF010000142.1 GCA_014859465.1 Methyloprofundus sp. | reverse complement strand
TTATCTTCTTTGGTGGGCTCTCCGGGATTCGAACCCGGGACAATCGCATTAAAAGAAACATTAAAAGCCAATTTATAGCCTGCAATGCCTAAAAACCGCAACCTAAACAACAAAAAACAACTAAAAAACGCCATCAATTACAAGTAAAGTGGTCGAAAAGTGGTCATTAGTTTTCTATTTTCTCACATATCTTTTTACGTGTCTTCTTATGTATCCAGCAAACCTTAACTTTATTCTTTATGCTGTCCCATTCGTAAGGGTATGCGCTTGGATGCTCATTATCATGAAGTTTGTTTAAATCTTTCATTCTTTGGTCATTTTCAGCCTGTATCCTTTTAGCATTTTCAATATTCCTTTGTCCCATATCATAAATAATTTCTTGTGACTGTCTAATGGGGTTCAAGGTGTTTAATCTAGGGGCTTTAACCTGACTTTCTTTTATAGCTTTAGATAATCCAAAACCTAAAAAGGTTAATGTTCCTATTTGCATTAAAAAAAATATTGTCCCCGCTATCAATATCCCAGCTGCTACACCTGCCGCTATTTTTAACATAAATCACCTTTAAACCAATTATTTAGAATTCGTTCAGCTATTAACCAACTTGTTTGGTATTTTCTTTAATCTCATCAAGTTCAGGGCTTATCTGCCCTATTTCTGGCATCGTTTCACCAAAAACCATCCAATATTTATATTGAGGCCATAAGTTCGATATTGCTTTTATATGTTCTTCGTTGGGTATTTGCTTTCCTGTTGATATTGCTTGCCAAGTATAGTCAGCTATTCCGGTTTTTTCTTCTAGCTTTCTACGGCTTAATTTCTCTGCCTTTCTAATCTTTTCTATTCTTTCAGCTATCATAATTTAACCTCTATTACTAAATAATATTGACTTAGTATATATTCCTAAGTACAATTAACTAACTTTTATAAATTCATCTCCACTACAGCCCCACATGGGCAAGGGTTAAAGCCATGAAAGAACTAAATAAATTACAAATCATCAGCCCTGAAACGTTGTATATAAAAACGTTCGAATTCGCGCCGTTAATGCACGCGTCAAAATTCGCAGAAATCAGTGGTTTAAGCCTTGGCGTTATCAATGGATGGATTCGTCAAGACTACTTACCAACGGTAAAAATTGGTAAATACTCAATGATTAACATGATTTCCTTAACTAACCAGCTTTCACAAGCTACAGGGGTTTAACATGTTCTTTCAAGCTTATAAAACCTCTTTAAATGATGCTATTTCAGCGTTACAAACTCGTCTTATCTTATTAGATGTAAGTGAAGATATTGCATTAACTACTTTAAGCGCTTCTCTCGTTGCTTTAAAAGGTGGTTATGCTCTTACTCTCTTAGAATTAAAAGAAATTTCATTACAATCTAGTGGTCTTGTTTTTAATGAACTTCTTAACTATATAAATGATTTTAATGTAACTCATTCAAATCTAGCACCAACCCAACAAGAATACATTTCTCTCTATACTCTTTTAAAGTTCCATCTGGAAGCTGAATTAATCACTATTCAGATTGAACAACAAAATATTATACCTTCTTCTTTAACCAAGCCCAAAGCCAATGCAATGACCCAAGCAAAGGCTAAGCGCTTATATCAACTAAAGGCTTTAAAAATATGGCTGAATTACCTAGTAGAAACCAAGAAAACACCGCCAAAGAGCGTGTCTTTCGAACAAGTTTACAACCGATTGACTATCTTAAACTTGAAAAAGAAGCCCTTGAACGTGGCCTGACTCCTTACAAAATGACATCCATCGTAATGACAATGTATGTTAATGCACAATTACAGGAAGTACCCAAGGAACAAGAATAAAACAAAAAAATTAAGAAAACTGCGTTAAAAACTGCGCTTTTCTTTAAAAAAACAAGGGAAGCCCCCTTTGAGTGACTGACTAGGCTTAGTCGGTCGGGTTGTCAATCGGTCGCAAAGATTTTATGCCTTTATTTTCGCGCCCAAAGCAAGGCCGCGTAGCGTGCATTTTAGCCTTGCTTTGGGCGCGAAAATAAAGGCATCTTATAGGCGATCTATTGACAATCTGACCGACGGTGCTTAGTTGGGAGGGGAGGATTGAGGGAGCACGCGCAAGGGATAGCAGAGGAAATGGCAAAGATTAAGCTCCTAGAACGACTTAGTTAAAAATCTTTGAGGAACGAAAAGCATTTTTAACTTAGTCGTTCTTAGAGCTTAATTATTGCCATTGGAACGGATAGCCCGCTTTTTAAATTGCGTCTTTTTGCAATTTAAAAATGCGCCCTTACTTAGAAAGTAAGAAAACATAGCATCATAGTGAAACTGTTAGATTAAACATCATTAACAATCACTTTTAACCATAACGTTTAAATACTAAAAAAAGGCAAACAAAATGCAAACAACATTACAAGGCGTAGTAACTGGCGTATCAAAATATGAAATTGATGGAAGTATAAAAGGCGCATCTTTATACATGAATCAAAGCACATCAGCAAGAAATCCTAATGTTATTGGACAAGAAACTTTGAAATTAGTATTACCGTTTGAAATGTTCGAACAAATGCGCGTACATGAACAAGGATTTTTAAATAATGCCACATTTCAAATTGACGCAGACATTGAAAGCGGTGGGCAAAATAAACCTAAAATTACCGTTTTAGCCATTCGCCAAGTACAAATAAAAGAGGAAAAACCCTCAGTTATTCCGAATAAATAAGAAAACTTAGGAAAATAAAAGTCATGTTTTTATGTATAGAGCCATTAACTACGGAAACCGCCACATTTATCGAGGTTATTGATCCCGCAAACTGTACCATCGGCTTTATAGCTGAACCTTTGGAGGCGTATACATCAGCACCGACTTTATACGATTTATTCAATGTTCCATTAGTTGAAGATGTTCAGACAATGTTTATGCTTGGCTTCGGTTTACCAATTATAGCGTATCTTACAGCATGGGCTTATGGAACATTAATAAACTGGTTTAACGAACCAGATGAAAATAATACCAATTATTAATCATAAAATTCGTAAATTTTTTAACATTTAATTTTCATCCAAACTTTTTAGGAGTCCATCATGGATTTTACAGCCTTAACTTCAGCAGTAGACGCAACAACAATTGTTGCAGCAATCACAGCAATCGCAGCGGTAAAAATTCTTCCAGGCGTTGCAAAATGGGGATATAACAAAGTAATCGGTTGGTTTCGTTAATACTACTCATCAATTTTGTTAATACTACTCATCAATAAGAAAGGGGGCTAACGCCCCCTTTTTTTCTTTAAAAACCAAAACCAAAACTAAAAAATTATGATCTATTTATTTCTGTTTTTTCTTCTTGGAATGTTGACTGCATATTCTGTCATTTCAGGTTTTAAAGGATAAAATTATGCAAAAATTATTTTATATTTTCTTTTTATTTTTTGTCTATTCTGCGCGCTTGCTTGCATTTCAAAGTCAATTAGATGCTTATTTAGCATGTGTAGATTATGAATCTAATGAGTTTGGTGTTTATTTTCTTGGTTGTGAAATCGGCAACTCAAATGATACCTGGACTACATATTACGGTAGATTTTCTTGGACTGGCGACAACCCTGCATGGGCATCTCGTCCTTATTCTTTTCCCACTTCCACTGCTTGTCCCCCTGAAACACCGTTTGACCCTGCAACTGGACAATGTATAATTCCTTGTCCCAAAAACACGTACGAAGAACCTAAAGGCTCTGGAATTTGTTTGGATATATGTTATCCAAAACTTTTACGAAAACAACAATATCCAGCATTAAGCACAGATTTAAATCATATATTTCCAGCTGAGTTATGTATAGAAAATTGTATAGTTCAAAAATCATCTACTTCAGCAACATCAAGCAGTGTTTCAAGGCTTGCTGGTTTGGGTTATTCTGGCCAAGTTTATGATTACAATGGCCTAACTTGTGGAAATCAACCAGCTCCGCCACAATACCCGCTTGAAACTACACCGCAAATTTGTCCCGATGGAAAAATAATCTTAACTTCACAAAATGAAACCTGTGAACTCCCTAAACTTTGCCCCGATGGTTCTATGACTTTCGGCTCAATATCTTGTCCAGATCCGCAAACATTCATATGCCCCAATGGCGAAAAAGTAGAAACTATAGAAAATTGTCCTGACCCGACAAAAGAAACAAAAACTTGTACTAATGGGGCTGTTGTTCCAGTAACCGGCGTTTGTCCTGATTCAACTACTAAAATTTGCAAGGACGGTTCAACAATTGATATAGCCGCGATTTGTCCTATTGATCCTGATCAAGATCCTTATAAGCCCAATGATTTAAATTACCAATGTTATAACGGTCAAATAGTACAAGATCCTTCATTATGTCCTGATTATGTTGCACCGCCAGCGCCTCCGGCTCCGGTTTCTACTGTTACGACAACAATAACTCCAGATGGGGATGTAACAACAACTGTTGATATTGACCTTAATGGGGTTAATTCTCGATTAGATAGAGTTAACCAAAATTTAACGGATGGAAACAAAATAGCGGGTGATATTCTTGCAAAATTATCCGAGGTAGAAGGACAAGGCGACCCATGTGATCCTGAATCAGCCGTATGTGGCGCTCCCAATAATGGCGAATATGTAGATAAATACACGCCAACGACTTCAACCTATCAAAGTGTAATATCTGATTTTTCTAGCTCTGTAAGTAATTCCGCTTTAATTTCATCCGCTACAGCTTTTTTTGATGTTAGTGTGGGTGGTTCGTGTCCGGTTTGGTCTGTAAATGTCATGGGAATGGATATTGTAATTGATCAACAATGTTCTTCAGTAATGGCCTCAATTTTTCCTATTATATCCGCTGTTTTAATGGCGCTTTCTGGTTTCGTTGCTTTTAGGTGGGCTTTTCTATGATAGATTTTATATTGAACTTCTGGAATAATTTTATAAATCATATTACCGGCTTTTATGATGATTTTATTGAGTTTATGACGGATTTACCCTTAATCATTTTGGAAAAAATATTAATTGCTTTCTCTTCTGTAATTAATGCTATTCCTGTTCCTGCTCTTTTTTCTAATGGGCTTGGCGCTTTGGTTGGAAGCTTAGACTCCTCTATTTTATATTTTTTATCTGTAACTGGATTTGCTGAGGCTCTTTCCTTGTTGGGTGTTGGTATTTCATTTCGTTTAATTAGAAAAGTCGTTACTTTAGGTCAGTGGTAATTTTATTTTAAATATTAACAAAAAGATTAAAAATGATTATATTTCACGAGGGATTGCCCGGCTCTGGCAAAAGTTACGAAGCTGTCGTTAGTCGCATAATCCCAGAATTAAAAAAAGGTCGTCAAGTTTTTGCGTATATCGAGGGTTTAAATTATGAAAAATTTGCAGAAATTACAGAAATTCACATAGAAAAATTAAAAGGCGTAACCATTCAGCCCGATAATTTAAGTAAGTCAGCGTTACAAGGTAAAATTTCCTATCAAGGTTTATTGCATCAAGTTACTAAAGAACAAGTTCCCGAAATTTATAATCATGTTGCGGATAATTCATTAGTCATTATTGATGAATTACAAGATTTTTTTCCGGTTGGGACTAAAAAGTTAAGCGAAGGCATAACCGAATTTGTTACACAACATCGCCACCGCGGGATTGATGTCATAGTAATGGGTCAAGATCACCGCGATTGCCATAATTTATGGAAGCGTCGAATAGATCAATTAATGCACTTTGTAAAACGTGATGCTTTAGGCCGTCCGAATGATTACACTTGGATTACTTACAAAGCTAATCATGGGAAATTTATTAAGCTTCGTGCTGGTAAAGGCTCTTATGATCCTAAATACTTCGGTTTATATGCTTCTCATGTTGTAGGCACAGAAAACAAGGACACTTATTCCGATGATCGAACAAACATCTTTAAAAGTTCTGTTTTTAAAGTTTGGCTTCCCTTTTTTGCTCTTGTTTTAGTTGCTGCCCTTTATTTTCTTTACACAGTTTTTAATGGCGATCGTCAAATGGTTAAAACTGATAAACCAAAAGAATTAATTTCTCATCCTGCTTCTAATGATTTAAAAAATTCTGAACCGCCACCGCTTATTAATAAAGAGCAAGAAAAAATAATTATTCAAAATGTACAACAAAAATATTCAGAAGAGAATTACATTCTAAATTTAGCTAATCAATATAAACCGCGTTTAGCTGCATTAATAGAAAATAAAAAGCGTTTACTTGCTTATGTTGAATTTTTAGACGACTCTTTTCATGTTCACGAAAAATTAAACCTCAAACAGTTGGCGGCCTTGGGTTGGTCTGCTGTTCGCGTTCCCTATGGAATTAAACTTTATAAAGGTGAGAATTCGATAGTTGTTACTGAGTGGCCTATTGATTCAATCGGTAAAGTATCTCGATATATAAGTAATTCGCTCTAACCCTACTGTATCACGTTAGTTAGAAACATTAAAAAGCTGCTATTAAACGCCATTAACTGTCACACAATAAATTAGACTATTATGATTAAGCGAAGTGAAAGAATGTCTTTAGAATCGTTAGAAATGGGTGAGCATGATAAGCAAGGTCGTCTATTTTTTAACGATAACGGTTTAACTGATCTTAGTAATATTAAGATTGTTGGTAATTTCATTGATACAGTTCGTCAATTATATTATGGCAAACCTGAACCCGAATGCTTAGAACATCTAGGAATATTATGCAAAACACGTTCGAATATAACTAATGAAGTATTACATGGAACTTGGCATGTATCGCATATGGGTAAGGCCGCGCGTTATCGTTTCATGATACAAAATAAAGATAAAGGTATAGTTATTTTGTACGGTTCATACTTTTCTAGTATTGACCAGGAAGCCCAGCACCTTAAATTTGAATTATCACCTCACTATATAGCCGCTAACACACCAAAACAGATTCAGTTAGAATTAAATGTCATGGCTGATTATTTTATGATTAAAGCTGAGCCCAAAGGTTGCGCGGTTCATCTTGCGTGTGATGTTCAAGGTTGGGACGTTCCTGATGATTTTATAGATCGTTTTACAACGTATTCTAGAACTATAAAGGAATTCAAGGGCTTTTCTAGCATTGATCTATCAGACTTTAGTAACTCTGCTATGAAATATGGTGGTCCTGGTGCTGTTCAAAATTATATGATTGGAAAAGCAAGCTCTTTGCAAATGTGTATTTATGATAAAACCCAAGAAATTAAAATTAGTGATAAAGTTGATTTCATGCGTGAGCAATGGGACGTTTATACTTTAGGTACTTATGATAAATTAGCCCCAGTTAAACGTATTGAAGCCCGTATCACTCATCAGATTGTTAGAGAAATTGGTAATGGTATTAATGAAGAGTTAGAAAGTTTTGAGCAAGTTAGTGATTATTTAACCGACATATGGCGCTATGCTTTAACCAGGAATCGTCTTGACCAATCTACTACAACTATCGATCCGTTTTGGCAATTAATACAGGAAGATTGTTTATTTTATTGCCCTGACAATGGGTTATATATCAAACGTGAGAAAAAAACTGATGTTTCGGCTATTGGCCGCAACTTTACCGCTATCCTAGGCAATTTAATCAGTGTCATGGCTCGTAATAGAGAAATGAAAGCGATTAATGTATTGAAGCAACTTAAGAAAATGTCATTTTTTCCTGACATGATGCGTTATTATGAATCCAGGCAAATATTAGAGCATGAATTACACGAACTAATAGAACGCGGTCTTTATCTCAGGCGATTGACGGGCAAGGCTGCCTAAAAATGTCTATTACTAAACAAGATAACGGTAAATATTTGTTAAGCTTTCGCCCCTGGGGGATGAAAGGCAAGCAGGTTAGAAAACAATTTGATACTAAACAAAAAGCAATTAATTATCAAAGGCAATTATTAATCCAAGAACAAGACACCAAGCAAGATAACCGAACATTAAACGAACTAATAGAATTATGGTTTTCTGCTCATGGGCAAGCTCTTAAATCTGCAATTGATACGAGGAACAGACTTTTAACTTTATCGAATGCGATTAATAACCCAATAGCCCAACAACTGCAAGTTGAACATTATATTAAATACAGATCGAACAGACTTGAACAAGGTATAAAATCGGCAACACTGAATAGAGAATATACAACTCTTTGTTCAATGTTCAATGAACTTGAAAGAATGGGCATAATTAACTATAAAACTAAGCTTCTAACTGTCAGGAAATTAAAAGAACTCAAAACAGAACTATCTTTTTTAACCTCTGCACAAATAGAAAAATTATTAGATCAAACGAAAGAAAGTAAAAATGATAGCCTTTATTATGTTGTGCTGCTTTGTCTGTCTACTGGTGCGCGTTGGTCTGAAGCTGAAACCACAAAGTTAAGCAACTTAAAAAGTAAAGGCGTGGAATTTCTCGACACAAAAAACGGTTTAAATCGCTTCGTCCCACTCTCACTAAGGGCAATGGAACAATTAAAAGGTTACCTTTTAATAAACCAAGAATTTCAATCATGTTATGCTGCTTTTAGATCGGCTTTAAAACGTACAGAAATAAAAACACCTGCCGGGCAATCTGCTCATATACTCCGACACACCTTTGCAAGTCATTTTATTATGAACGGTGGCAATATTCTCACATTACAAAAAATTCTAGGTCATTCTTCTCTGTTGGTCACTACCAGGTATGCCCATCTAGCCCCTAACTACCTAAATGAAGCAACTATTTACAACCCGATAGAGTACAACCAGTGAGCAAAAACCGAGCATTGCCAAATATCAGGCAAAAAAAAGCCCTTAATTCAAGGGCATATTTTCTTATAACTTACTGTTTTACATTATCTTCTGTGGTGGGCTCTCCGGGATTCGAACCCGGGACAATCGCATTAAAAGTGCGGTGCTC
>JACUUF010000022.1 GCA_014859465.1 Methyloprofundus sp. | reverse complement strand
AGTCGAATTTGGACTCAATATTTACACATGATTACAGATTTAACCCACTACCAAAAATTCCTTGCCGCTTATTGCCCAATGAAAACCAAGTCAAATGACTTCTATCTTGCTCATCTATCGCTAAAGCGGGTCCATGTTCAGGACAAGCATCAATCACCCAATGATCATCAGAAATATGCCGAGGTACTGACCATTCGGCCTGAGTATTTTGCGCTAATAAAGCATGATCTCGCGCCCCATCAGCAAATACCATACGCATTAATATCACGGGTAAATCTTGCGACGATAAACTCACTGCGCTACGACAGCAACTACAAACTGCATGCGCAACCAATGAATTATTCAGCGCCCCCTTATCGGCACCGTCACTTTTGGCATGATAAAGCGAAAGTGCACCTGCACCGAGCGCAGCATTATTATCTTGATCACGCTTATCATGCCAGAAGAAATGCACATTATCTTGCTTATCTAACAGCATTTTATCCATATAATGCATAGCCGTCGCGGCATGGTCACTAATTAATTTCGAGGCAGAAAAACTCCTGCCAAAATCATCTGAATAACTAAAATAGCTGGTTGATTTTTGCTGCTCATCCGCATAATAAAGAATGTAAATACGCCCAGCCTTAGTCACTTTAATGGCGGGAGGATTTTCTGCCCAAGCACTTATTTTTTTTGCTTTTTTATTGACTTTAACCGGCTGACTATAGCTTAAACCTAAATCTTTAGAATAATCAACAAAGACAAACTCAGCAGTCGGCAATACACGCCATAATGTGCCGTCTGCAGAAAAGGTCAATGCCAAGCTATTTTTTAATATTTCAACTGAAGGATTATTTTGTTGAGTGGATGTCGTTGCTTGAGCACTTGCTAATCCAAGCAAAAATAACAAAAGAAATAGTAGTCGTTTATCAATCATTAATAGGTTCTTCATCTAATTCGGATCCTGCCGGATTTGTCCCTCTGGAGAAGGTTTTAAGACTTGTGTGGATAGCTATGGTTGTAGGCGGCACTTCAATGCGCCCTAATCCTAACTCAATACAAACACCGCGCAATATAATCTTCATCTATGCTGGTTGCGTCTACCTCGCCATCAAACCAAAATGACACAGGGTATTCAAAGCCGATATTGTGCATGTAGTTATATAAGGCTTTTTTTAAGCCTACCCCGAGAAAATCATGATCCGTTGCTACGCAATCAATATAATCCACATCATTTTCTGCAAACAATACATTTTTATTGGGTATCAGTTCAATGCCATACATTTCAGGATTTAAACCGACTGGGCTATGTACTGTCGCGGCAAAGCGATGCCAATAAGCCGAATGTATACAGCCATGAAGCATTAACTGGCGCACATATTCTAACGCATCGACAGTTTCTTGCTCAGTTTGGCTGGGAAAACCATACATCAAATAGGCATGCACTAAAATCCCTGCGTCGGTAAAGCTTTTCGTTATTTTAGCGACTTGAGCAACACTAACGCCTTTTTGCATTAAGCTAAGCAATCTATCGGAAGCGACCTCTAATCCACCACTAACAGCAATACAGCCAGAATCGGCTAATAATTGACATTTTTCTGCGCTAAAGGTTTTTTCAAAGCGGATATTGCCCCACCAGGTAATCACAATATCCTGCTCGATTAATTTTTTGGCCAAGGCAAATAAGGCTTTCGGTGGTGCTGCCTCATCGACAAAATGAAAACCGCTTTGCCCGGTTTCGGCAATTAAAGTTTTAATGCGTTGTACGGTAATATCCGCACCTGCATCATCGTATTTACCAATATAATCCAAGCTAATATCGCAGAAGCTGCATTTTGCCCAATAACAACCATGAGCAATCGTAATTTTATTCCAACGGCCATCGCTCCAAATCCGATGCATAGGATTCAATACTTCACATAAAGACAAGTACTTATCAACAGCTAAGCCTTCATAGCTGGGCGTACCGACATCTTTTTGAGCAAGATCATGCAAACTTGACTGGGCATTAAAAACCACTTTGCCTTCTTGTAAATAATAAGTTCTGAGCAGCTCATCGCGCTGCCGCTGTCCCTTAAAATACTCCAATAAGGTTAATAAAGGCCGCTCCCCATCATCCAGACAAATATAATCAATCGTTTCAAAAATACGCGGCTCTTTTAATGCGCGTAATTCGGTATTGATAAAGCCACCGCCTAAGATCACCTGTATATCCGGTGCATATTTTTTGCAATATTTAGCGGCTTGTAAGGCGCCTAACATATTGCCCGGAAAAGGCACGCTGATACCTAAAACTGTTGGTGCTTCTTGATCTATATAACGCGCTAACAATCGCTCAATAAGTCGCTCTGTATAACTCGGTTCTGGCGCATGTAAGGTGTTATATAAGTCATCAAAACTAGGGTTAGACGCGGCTAATCGTTCAGCATAACGAGACACTTCAAAATTAGGGTCGATGCCCTCAGTAATAACCACAGCAATATCATTAATAAATAAAGTGGCTAAATATTTAGCTTTATCTTGTACGCCTAATTGTCCAAATGCCTGCTCTAACACCTCACTATTCATTTCCTCGCTTTGTTCCAGTGCTTCAAACTGCGGGCCTTCGGGTAAAAAATTTCGCTTTGCTATACGTAAAGCCAAACTAGGATCTTTTCCCTGTAAAAAACTAATAACGCCATCAATACATTGATAATATTGTGCGTAATTAGCTAAAAAGTTATACACGCTGTCCGGCAGATCATCGTCATCAACACTTGCGAAATTAGTTTCTAGTTGATCCAATAACTTTTCTAAGCCTTGGCGAGAAAAGATACTTAATAACAGGTCAATAGCCAAATCACGTTGCGCTACCGCATAGCCTTCTTGCTTTAAAAAGCCGGTTAAATAGGCCGTCGCTGGATACGGCGTATTTAATTGGGTCATAGGCGGGGTAATTAATAGTATTTTCATTGCGCGACGCTAAAGCTACTTGCCATACACGGTTAAATTCCAACTAGTGCCTAAAATCACCACAATTTTTTCCAATTGCACATTAGCATCTGCTTCAGCAGAGTTAATCATGGCGATATAGCGCTCAAATGCGACGGTATTTTTTTTGCGCCAAGTGTCGAGCTTAAGGGGAATACTATTGCCTTCTTCCGCCAATACACTGTATAGCAATACACAGCAAACTTGATGATACTCATCAATCATGGCTCGCCTTGAGAGTGCCTGCCAAGTGGTCTCTTGAGGTAATAAAATAATTTGACTACGCAACCAGTCAAGGTTCAATATTTCATCCAGATAAAACAAACTTTTAGTCACTTCTTGTAAAGAATTGTGGCTTTTCTTATGCACTTTTACCGCATTTAAACAAGAAAATAAGATGTCAATCTGCGCAACTTTCAATGCTAATACGGCATTAACACCCGCTTTAATTAAGTTATTAACCGTATTATCTATATATTTTTGTTCTTTATCAGTCACCAGCTGATTCAAATTATCGGCTAATTCTGCAATGCTGTGCGCATAATGATCATCGACCTCACCTTGCGGTTCATTACGGACACACCAATACATGGCGCGCTCAATTAACTGTCTCAGACGCAGTTTAATATCATCCAAAATGGGCTTGCTAACGACGCCATCTAATTCACTCTGCATTTTCCAAATCAAATCGATTTCAAATATGCGGCATACCCAACTATAAATATTGACTAGCGCCGAAGCTGAACAACTTAACTCTTCCATAAAACGATGCGGAAAAACTATCCCCAAGCGATTAACTAAACTATTAATCAGTTGATTAGCTACAATTTCTTTATCTAAGCGATGTGCTTGAATTTCTGTAGCGTACCCTTTTTGTAAGGGCTCAGGAAAGTAAGCGGATAGTTCATGTTGGTATAGTGCCAGATTTATGCGTTCTGATTCAGCGAGTAATTCTGCCTTTAACAGCTGTTTGGTATAAGCAAGTAATACTGAAATTTCTGGGCGAGTCATGCCTTTACCGGAAATCTTACGCGTTTGCATTTCTTTATCGTTAGGTAATTTCTCCAAAGCGCAATTCAAATGTGCGTTGGCCTCTAAAGTCGTCATGAGACGTTTTAGAGCTGGCAACTGCTGTACTGACTCATTTTGAATCATGGTAATCGCATGATTTTGCTGATAGTTATTCAGCAAAACTAATTCAGCCACCTGATCAGTCATGCTTTCCAGCAATATATCCCGCTGCTTGGCGGTCATATCACCTTGTAGTAATAAGCCATTTAACAGGATTTTTATATTGACTTCATGGTCCGAACAATCCACGCCACCCGAATTATCGATCGAATCGGTATTAATACAACCCTTATTTAAGGCATATTCAATACGCCCTTTTTGGGTAAAACCTAAATTACCGCCCTCACCTACCACTTTACAGCGCAATTGCTCACCATTAATACGCACAGCATCATTAGCTCTATCACCAACATCGCTATTACTCTCAGAGTGTGCTTTAACATAAGTACCAATGCCGCCATTCCAGAGTAAATCCACTGGGGCCATCAATATCGCTTTAATCAATTCATTGGGCGATAATTTCTGCGCTTCAATTGCCAATGCCTCTCTTATGGCATCACTCAAGACAATCACCTTATCCTGACGCGAATAAACACCCCCGCCTACTGAAATCAAGCTCTTATCGTAATCATTCCAGCCTGATTTTTTTAAATGGAATAAGCGTTGCCGTTCTTGGAAGCTAGTCTCTGTATTGGGATTAGGATCCAGAAAAATAGACTCATGATTAAAGGCCGCCAGTAACTTAATATTCTTAGACAGCAGCATGCCATTACCAAAAACATCGCCTGCCATATCGCCTATGCCGACGACAGTAAACGCATTATGTTGAATATCGATCCCTAAACTATCAAAATGATGTTGTACAGAGACAAAAGCGCCACGCGCAGTAATGCCCATCTCTTTATGATCATAGCCAGCAGAACCACCGGAGGCAAAAGCATCATCTAACCAAAATTGGTAGCTCCGAGATAGCTCATTAGCATAATCAGAAAAACTTGCTGTGCCTTTGTCGGCAGCAACGACTAAATAAGGATCATCACCATCATAACAAGTCACTTGCTTAGGCTTGATGACCTGATTACCCGCATAATTATCGGTAAGGTCTAATAAACCACGGATAAAAATGCGATAACAGGCGACCCCTTCGGAAAAAAGTGCAGCTTTAGTACAGGCGGTTTTAACCACAAATCCACCTTTTGAGCCAGTGGGGACAATGACGGCATTTTTCGTCATTTGTGCTTTCATTAAGCCGAGCACTTCGGTTCTAAAATCTTCGCGCCGATCTGACCAACGTAACCCGCCCCGCGCAACAGCGCCACCACGCAAATGTATACCTTCCATACGCGGCGAATAAACAAATATCTCGAAATAAGGAATCGGCGATGGTATTTCGTCAATTTTTGCTGAATTAAACTTAATGGAAAAATAGGGAATATCCAGCTCATCAACGGTATGATTGAAAAAGTTAGTACGCTCGGCTGCTAAAATTAAATTCAAATAACGCCTAAGAATACGATCTTCATCTAAAGACTTGACTTGTTCAATCAAGCTTGCAATATCCGCTAAAAGCGCCTCAGTATCCGCCGTGCTTGGGGAATACTTAAAGCGCGCGGTAAATAATTGCACCAGTAATTGCACTACATTAGCATTATGACTTAGGGTCTGTTCAACATAGCTCTGACTAAAGGTGATACCAAGCTGCCTTAAATAAAAATATAAGGCTCTGAAAATATTTACTTCCCGCCAATTCAAATCAGCATTAATGATCAGTGCGTTAAAACCATCATTTTCCATACGCCCTGCCCAGCATTGCTCAAAAGCTTCTTGAAAGCGTGGCTTTAATGATGCTAAATCCAGCTCAGTAACATGCGCATAGCTCAAGCCGAAATCATGAATCCAAAAGCGTTTATCCTGACCTTTTTTGACGATTTCATAGGGATGTTCGCTGCAAACTTTAACGCCCATATTTTCTAACATAGGTAAGCTACGCGATAAAGAGGCAAGTTGCCCAAAACAATATAATTTAAAATACAATTGTTTTTGCTCGGTCGCTGTCAGCGGGCTGTATAAAACACCTAACACGGATAATTCAGCGTGCGCCATTTTTTCAAAACGCTGCAAATCCAATAAAGCATTGCGTGCTGAAACTGATTCTTTATAAGCCTCTGAGAAGCCATCGCAATAAGCTTGTAAATACTCATTGGCTTCCGCTTCACCATAGGCAAAATGTAGTTCTGCAGCTAACTCATCATGCCAATTGGATAAGACAGCAATAATACGCTGCTCAATGTCTTTAACATCATAGTGAATATGAAAGCATTCCTTACTATGAATAATAAAATGTACTCTGGCGAGTATTGATTCGGTCAATTTAACACTAAAATCAGTATCACTCCCCTTAAAAACATCCAGTAAAATCTCTTGGATTTTTTCTCGTGATTGCGTGTTGTAACGCTCCCTTGGAACAAAGATTAATAAAGAGATGAAGTGGCCATAAACCTCATTGCGCACAAAAACACGGACACGTTGCCGCTCTTGTAATTGTAATACGCCAATAACACAACCATACAAAGCCTCTGCACTGGCTTGAAATAATTCATCTCGGGGCAATGAATTTAATACATAAAGCAAAGACCGTATGCTATGCGTGCTGCTCCCTTGTTCAAAGCGCTCGGTTATCGCTTTGATTTTACTGCGCACCATGGGAATGCTATGTAGTTCGCAAGAATATGCCGAAGAAGCATAGAGACCTAAAAAGCGCTTTTCTCCAATTACTAGCCCGGCATCGTCATATTGCTTAATGCCAATATAATCCATAAAAACTGGGCGATCGACTGTTGCTTTACTGGTCGCCTTGGTAATCAGTAGTGGTTGAGCTGTATTTAATAATTGATAAGCATCTGGACTAATTGGCATAAAATTCTGTTCAGGAATCAGAGCAATATTATCGCGTAAAATACCTAAACCAGTGCCTGGCACCACGCTAAAGCCAATGTCCTCACCTTGCTTAATCAGGCGATACTCGCGATAAGCCAAAAAGATAAAATGATTATTTTGTAACCATTGCAAAAATTCAATCGACTCTTGTAGCTCAGGGCTATTCTGTGCGCTTAATACATCAATTTCAGATTGCACTTGCGCCAGGCAAAGCGGCCAATCATCGGTGGCTACACGCACACCGCGCAAAACACGTTGCAAACTACTTTTTAGTCGAGCAAGTAATTCGCTATTACTTTGCCGGTTAATTTCTATATGCAAAGCACTTTCCAGTCTTGCGCCATCTTGCTCAGTATCAGAAATACTTAATAATTTGCCTTGCTCATCCCTGCTTACCCAATACAAAGGATGTAATACTAACTGATTAATCAGCCCATAGCGGTTAATTTCCATGGTAATGGACTGCAAGATAAAAGGCCGGTCAGGCAATACCATTTCAATCACGGTATGGCTACTTTGCCAGCCATGCTCTTCTACCGAGGGGTTATAAATATTGACTTGTTCCTTGTCGGCGGGTAGGGCTAAAAACAAATTCCAATGCGATAACACGGCGCCATATAAATCATCTAAGGTTCTATCAGCAATATCGTCAAAGACATCTTCGTTAAAATAATGCTGAGCAAACAAAATCAAGGATTCAACTTGCTGATCATGCATTTTTTCACGAATAAATTGTACTAATGCAGCCAACAACACTTTATTATTTTTATATTCCATGTTCTTACTCCCAATATTTACGCAATCGCTTTCTATCAATAGGCTTTTAGCAAATTAAACTATCATATAACTATTTTCTGCTCGCTTCATAAAATAATACATCATATTATAGCCGCCTAGCAGCTTTCACTCTGACTACTCGTATTTAAAGGATGTCTAATGGCTTTAACAGAACAACAAAAACAAAAAAAAGCACAGCAAAAAAAACAGAAACGTAAAATAATTACACAACCGAATTCATCACAGCGATTACAAGAAAAACTCGCACCCTATATTGAGTATCCCTTTTATGAATGCTTAATGCCTCATAATTTATTTGCAGCAGGGATAGGCAATATTCTAGTCAGCAGAGTTTCCCCTCAAGGTGAGATCGCTGTCTGTTCATTTATTGTTGATGTGTACTGTCTAGGAGTAAAAAAGGCTCTCTTTAAAACGATGCCTCTCCCTGAATATGAAAAGGTGTTTAAACCCGGCATAATCGAATCTCATGGCGGCTATGCCTTTAGTAAAATAAAACCCGCCTGTGCGAAAAAACTACTCGATGGTGCAACACAATATGCGAAAGATTTAGGTTTTAATAGCCACGCTGATTATCACGCACTAAAAACCATCTTTGGTGAGAAAAAGCTGGGCTTTTGTTGGTCTCGTTATCGCTACGGCAAAGATAAGATACCGTCTTATATACGAGGTCCAAATGAATCTACGGCAGATGCCAATAAAATTGTTGCCACCTTAGAAAAATCCTGTGGCCTAGGAAATTTTCATTTTCATTTATAGGTAAAAAGTAGGGCGGAATTTAATCCGCCCTAGCGCTAATGTCTAAAAAACAGTGTTGCGTATAAAAACCCACTGTTTATCATCTGACAACGCTTCTGCAAAATGATAACCCGCACTATCAAACGCTTTTAATTGCTCTGCTTGGGTAATCTTATGTTTCAGCGCATAAGCCACCATTAATCCGCGTGCTTTTTTGGCATAAAAACTAATGATTTTGTATTGGCCATTTTTAAGATCTTTAAAAACAGGCGTAATCACTTTACTGCCAATCAACTTAGGTTTAACGGCTTTAAAATATTCATTAGATGCTAAATTCACCAATTCCGGTGCTTCTTCGGTCGGCATATCTGCTTTAATTAAAGTAGAAATTTTATCACCCCAAAAAGCATATAAATGCGCACCGCGTTGATTAGCAAATTTAGTCCCCATTTCTAAGCGATAAGCTTGCATTAAATCCAAAGGACGCAATAATCCATAAAGGCCCGACAAAATGCGTAAATGCTTTTGTGCGAATTCGAGCTCATCAATAGCGAGTGAGTCCGCCGCTAAACCTTGATAAACATCGCCTTGAAATGCAAATAAGGCAGGACATTGAACGGTCGAATCAGATTGCACCCAATCTTGAAAACGCTGATAATTTAATTCAGATAACTTTTCACTAATACCCATTAGTTTCTGTATTTGTTCTGGATTCAGGGTTTGCAATTGATTAATCAGTTGCTGGCTATCGTCTAAAAATCTTGCTTGAGTGGGATTAATATCAGGAACTGAAACCTGCATATCGATTGATTTAGCAGGTGAAATAAGCATTAACATAGAAGCGGTTTAATTAGTTTTATAAAAAATGAAAAACTATGTAGCCTAAAAGACAGTTAATGTCATACAAGGATTTAGTCTATCGACTTTCCGTATTCCGTAAACTACATACAGGCTACAAGCGTATTATTAAATTTGCTTTGCGTCTTACTCTAGGCCTTTAACATGACTTAGATCCAAAGGATCAGGTATCGGCTTGCTTATATAATAGCCCTGAGCATAATCGACACCTTGTTGCTCTAATAAAGCTAAAATTTCCTTATTCTCTACAAATTCTGCAATAATTTTCTTACCAAAAGCCTGAGAAACCTCAGTTAGCACCTTAACAAAAATTCTATCTTCTTCACTAAGATCCATTTGCCTCACAAAAGAACCATCAATTTTGACATAATCAACCGGCAAAGATTTCAAATAATAGAATGAAGAAAAACCCACCCCAAAATCATCCAATGCAAAACGACAACCCAATGCTTTTAGCTGCTTAATCATTGACTTCGCAGACACAAAATTAGAAACCGCTGAGGTTTCGGTAATTTCAAAAATAATTAATTCTGGCTTAACTCCGGGCTGACTTAATAACTGTTCAATATAAGGCAAAATATCCATATCATTCATTGAGCGACCCGATAAATTAATCGCTAAGCGCGAATTATTACCAATCGCTTGAAAAGCTAAATGCTGCTCTATTGCCTTCCTTAACACCAGATGATCAATTTGATCAATAATACCAATTTGCTCGGCTTGAATAATAAAATCACCCGGCATTAATAGTGTGCCATCTTTCTGCTGAATTCTTAGTAAACACTCATAATGACTAATTTTCTTACGTTTAATATTTAATATCGGTTGGTAATACAACACAAACTCATCTTGCTTAATCGCCTGCTCAATAATATGCTTCCAGCGCAATTGCTCAGTTAATAACGTTTGATATTCAAACTCAGGCGAAAAAATATGATACCGAGAACGGCCCATTTTTTTAGCATGATACATAGCTAAATCAGCGTTGGCCAATAGCTCTTGCTGAGTTTGACCGTGCCGCGGATAAACAGCAACACCCATACTAAAACTAATGGGATGCGGTTGTTGATTAATCGTATATTTAACTTGTGTTAGTGCGTACAACAATTTATTCGCTAAAATATCAATACCTTCTTGTGTCGCGTCAGGAATCACTAAAGTAAATTCATCACCCCCTATACGACATAATACATCCGTTTCTCTAATTTCCTGTTTTAGTACATTGGCAATAACTTGCAATAATTCATCCCCTGCTTGATGCCCATGCGTATCATTGATTATTTTAAACTGATCCAAATCCAAATAAAATAAAGCGACCTGCTCTTTATATCGTTCAGCGATAGCAAGCATAGCATCTAATACATGCTGAAAATGACGTCGATTACCTAAACCTGTTAATTGATCATGGCTTGCTAGCCAAATCAATTGATCATCGGCAACATGACGTTCAGTAACATCAACACCTAAGCTTAAAACCACAGACTCTTGCTTGTTATTTTTGGCGGGCAAAATAGTATGTATCCATGAAATATACAGCGGTTCATCTGTTGCCAATGCCAATCGATCATCAAAAGTGACTTCTTTAAACGCTTGCTTTAACCTTAATTGCTCAAGTTTCTGTAAATGCTCTTTATCAACAATAAGCTTCGCAAAAGGCATGCCGATAACATCAGCAGCAGCAAGTCCGATATCCATTAAACCTTCTTTATTAACCGAAAGTATCTCGCCCTGCATATTTTGCGTAATAATAAAAATAGGTGCTGTATCAATTAATTGGGCAACAAAATCACGCTCCTCTTCTAATTCTTGGCTTTTCTTCAGTAATAATTGAGTATTTTTTTCAGCATTATTATCTAGAATCTCCAGTTCCCGAGCCACATAAGCAGCGGTTTCTGACAGTTGATTAACCTCATCATTGACAAGAGTGTTACTTTGATTTTTTAATTTCTGCGTAAAGCCTTGGTATTGATGCTGTACCAGCAAAGGCAAGGCCTGTGATAACTGTGTAATTCTTTCTAAAGTGTAATGTATCGTGAAAAACAAAACCAAAACGACCAGCAAAAGTCCTGCTAAACCAATAACACCTAATTGCAGTAACTTTTTTTGTAAGCCTTGATAGTCTCCTGTTATGTCATTAATAATAACAAAATAAGGCGCGCTGAGTGATTCTTGACTGATCGGAAAAACACGTATCTCATAGCGCCGCATATCCTTAACAAACACCCGTCCTAAATCTAAAAAAGCAGCTAATGTAAAGCGAGTGCTAGCTTCCTGCCACAAAAGATTGTTTTTCTCTGCCTGAGTAACCGCTGATAGTGTCTTACTATTGGCGCTAATAAGCACGCCTAAATCACTGTGAATAGTCTGCTGATAGCGCAACAAAGTATCTGATAGTGCCAAAGAAACACTTAAAACCCCTACCACCTGTGAATGCAATAAAACAGGGGTTAATATTTGCTGAAAACAACCTTGATCACAGACTATTTGATGTTGGGGGGTTTCTTCAGTAAAAGTGCGCGAAATAATCTCAGGGGCGGCCTTAACATTCTTACCCCATTGCCGAATTACTGCGCTCTGCCGATTATACAAAACAGCATTTTCCAACCCCCAAATAACCTGCCAATGTTGCCAATGTTGATCAAATAATGGCAGTAATTGCTGGTCATCTTGTATCAATAGGATTGATTCCACAAACCGATCTAAAACAAAAAAAGATTCTTCAGTTAAAGCACGGGCAATATTTATTTGATTTGTCTGTGCAGCGGTTCGACTGTCAGAAAAATTATCTACGACCTGATGATAAACATAGTAAGCATAAGCACTGTACAGAAAAATCAAAACAAACCCTAAGCCAAAGGCAAATTTCCACTTTAAACTTAAAAATCGTTTATTTTTGTGCATAATTAAAACCTAAATGCAATTTGCAAGGCATAAATATTCCAATTCTTAGCTATCTGAGCTGGGTCTGAGTTATCTTGTAAACTAATGGTAGAGGCACCATGCACACGATGATATTCAGCACGCACCATCCACGACGGGGTAATATCCCAACGTAAGCCAAAAACAATAGCTTGAGCATACATCAAATGCGCGGGTAGCATACCAGCTGTTTTTGCTGCAAACTTCTTACCATCTCGGTCACTTAGATCTTGCACAGTAGAATCATAACGAAGCGTTGTCTGTAAATTATCTAAGATACGATAACCTGCCTCTACATACCAATGCTCACTTACCGGTGAATTATCAGGCACGCCAAGCCTGATATCGGTGAATTTATTCCACTGCAAATTATATTCACCTGAGAAGCTAAATTTTTCCCCATTATACTGACCAGAAAGCATAAAAGAATCAAAATGCGCTTGCATTTGTGCATAAGGATCAGCCATGTTCGTAGCTTGGTAAGCTAAATCTAAATTTGCATAACTCAACGAGAAAATATACTGGCCACCCCAAAGCTCATAACTTAGTTGTGTAACAAAGCTGGGTTTTGATTCTAAATGCCCCGCTGCTGTTGGATCATTGATAATTGCAGTTAACAACTCCTTATCATCAGCATTCATCCAACCATAATTAAATTTGAATGAGAAAGCGCCTACCGAAGTATTGTAATCCGCATACAACTGCCCGCCATCTAAAGCCAAAAACAATGTTCTAGATCGTTCAAAATAGGCAAAAGGTAAGAAGATAGTTGGATGAGTAAAAGCGACATCTCGCGTTTCATTATATAAGCCCCAAGGATTTTTAATGCGCCCACTGCGTATCCCTAGGCGACCGTCTTGCAAATTTAAAAGATTTAAATCCACAAAAGCAAAATCGAGTGTCACTTGCCCGGCATCCCCCGTATTAGCTCCGGCACGTCGATACAAGCCTTGCGCAGCAAAACTTAAGTTATTCAGCGCTTGATAAGACGCATTTAGACCTAGCTCAGTTAAGCCAGCGGACACACTGCCCTTACTTTTACCGTAAATGTTATTTCCTGACGAAGAAAATAAGCCTTGGCTTAAAAAGCCATGAAACTGTATATCATCTCTCCAGGTCTTTTTAACACTCTGCCACGCTCTATTTTCTTGCTCAGAAGGTACGGCTATAGATGATGCATTGTTTATTACTTGAGCATAGACAGAGCAAGAAAATAAATAGGCCAGATATGAGATATTACGGAGCATTAAAGTAATGAACTGACTCATCCTCAATCCTCCTATCGATATAACCAATTGCATTATCCATATGTTGAATCTTATCTAGCATTTCTGCTATTGAATCCACCGTAACAGGGGGTTGTCCTGTGCCTGTATAAGTCATTCTATTCCATGTTCTGCGTAATTGATGGGGAAACATGCCCAGCTTTTCTTTAACAAATTCTTTATGTATTGCATTATTATCAGGCAAAACAAAGACTTTAATTTTCTCACCATTAGGCCAATATAAAGTACGCAGACTAAAGATTGCCCGCAACTGATGAAAGTCCTTTAACTGCCCTATCGTATTAGCACTAACGATCACTTCTGTAGCATTAACAGTCTGTGCGTTTAGTAACAACAAAACCATGCAAAGCAACAACGCTGTTATGCTCAGCCGCTTTTGAGGCATCTCCTTATTGATAAAGTGCAATATCATTTTCCCTGCTCATATAACTCCACTTAATCTGACCATTTTCTTAGCTAAATATATCACACACTATTAACTTACTGACGACTCAATAATCAGCTATTCAACAACACATCACTACTCTCGACAAGTATAGATGCTTTTTGAGAAATGTCTGCGAACGGGACATAATCGTCAGTTAAATGATATATTTTGAGATTTTCATCACAAAAATAAATAATATCTTGAGTCAATAACCGTTGGAAAAACTTAATAAGTGCAACATTAGGTAAAACTACAAGCTCAAGTGATTAATATAAGTCCATTTTTTCATCACAAGTGTTAGCCCATGCATGAATACCACCGGCTAAATTAAAAATTTTCTCAAAGCCCTGCTGAACTAGATAATAAGCCACTTGCTCACTGCGTATGCCATGATGACAGATCACTACTATAGGCTGGTTTTTATCCAACTCCTGAAAACGCTCCGGTATTTGATTCATTGGTATTAATACGCTATTTTGCAAACTCGCTATTTGATATTCAAAAGGTTCGCGCACATCCAATAAAAAAAACGCTTCTGGATTTTCTAATAATTGCTGCTGTAAATAAATCGGTGATATTTGTTGCACTGTCATGTCAATCAAGTCCGTTGTTATAAGTGATTAATAAAGCGCTCTAAACGCTTTATTCCTTCGGTTATTGTAGCCATTGAGCCAGTATAAGAAAAACGCAAATAATGCTGACTCTGATTGTGTCCAAAATCCTTACCTGGGGTAATAGCAAGCCCTTCAAGCTCAAGTAATTGCTCAGCAAATACCTGACTATCATCAGTAAATTGACTGGCATCGGCATAAATATAAAAAGCCCCAACCGGTTTTACAGGGATATTAAATCCTAAACGCAGTAAATGCTCATATAAAAAGTCGCGTTTTCTAGCAAAATCCTCACGTCTTCGCTCTAACTCTTGCAAAGTTAGCGGATCAAATGCCGCGAGTGCTGCATATTGCGAATGACTCGACGTAGAAATAAAGATATTTTGCGCCAATTTTTCGGTCGCTTGCACAAAAGCCTCAGGCACAATAAGCCAACCGATACGCCAACCGGTCATACCAAAATATTTAGAAAAACTATTGATGACAAAAACCTGATCACTAAATTCTAAGGCGCTCGCCACACCTTCTTCATAGACTAAACCATGATAAATCTCATCCGAAAAAAACAGGCCTTGCTTAGCGTTCACAAACGCAATAAGTTTAGCTAATTCAGTTGCTTCGACAATAGTGCCGGTTGGATTGGAAGGCGAAGCAATTAAAACGCCGCGCGTTGGCGCTTGCCAATGCTGCCGTAACAAATCGACTGATAGCTGATAGGCGGTATCCGCAGACACAGGAACCTTTTTTACATGCTCGGAAAATAAACGAATAAAATTTTGATTACAGGGATAGCAAGGATCAGACAAGATAACTTCATCACCCTGGTTAATACTCACCCCCATCGCAAGTAAAAAAGCCCCCGAAGCGCCTGGGGTAATAAAAATGCGTTCCGCTGGTACCGTGACATGATATTTTTGCCTATAAAAATCACTAATTTTCTGTCTTAACTCAGGCAATCCAGCGGCCGGCGTATACTTAATATAGCCTTTTTTTAAATAATCGATTCCTGCTTGGGTAATTAACTCAGGCGTGGCAAATTCAGGCTCGCCAATTTCCATATGAATAATATCTCGGCCTTGCTCTTCTAACTGTTTTGCACGGCGCAGTAACTCCATGACATAGAAAGGAGTAATCGCTTCCATTCGCTTCGCTAGTTGCATAAATTACCTTTAAAAAATGAGCGACAAAGCCGCAATAATAGCAATTTTTCTTGCTAAATTGTTAATATCCTGATAAAAATGCGCAGTTTTTTAAATAATCAGGAGTTAATGGATGACTAGCAGCACTTCAGCTGAAAGTACGCCTTTCAATTTTACGCCCTATCAAGAAAAGAAAGGCGAAGAATATATGAACCCAGCGCAAAAAGAGCATTTTAGAGCTATTTTAACCAGCTGGAAAAATGACTTAATGCGCGAAGTAGACCGTACCGTTCACCATATGCGCGACGATGCCGCAAATTACCCTGACCCTAACGATCGGGCATCGCAAGAATCTGAATTCAACCTTGAACTAAGAACACGCGATCGAGAAAGAAAGTTACTGAAAAAAATCAATGAATCACTAGCACTACTCGACACAGACGATTACGGTTACTGTGACTCATGTGGCATAGACATAGGTGTTCGCCGATTAGAAGCACGCCCTACCGCAGATCTTTGTATAGACTGCAAAACACTCGATGAAATCCGCGAAAAACAAATGAGCAAATAAGCTAAGATTTTAGCTTTGCTGTTAAGCCACAAAGACCGCACAATACCGACACTAACCCTCTTAATTCGCTGTATCCTTTGTGGCTACCCAGTTGCGCAGTGATTATTTAACCTTTACTCACTGTGACTTTTAATTCCGTGCAAACTATAAACACCCTGTTAGAACAAGACAAACAACACGTCTGGCACCCTTATAGCGTCACTCAGTCAGATACACCTATTTACCCAGTTAAATCGGCGCAAGGGGTCACTATTACCCTAATGGACGGCACAACACTTATTGATGGTATGTCCTCATGGTGGAGCGCAGTACACGGCTATAACCATCCGATATTAAATCAAGCTATTGCACAGCAATTAGATAATATGGCGCATATTATGTTTGGTGGCTTAACCCACCAAGCTGCAATTGAATTAGCCCAATTGCTAGTCGATATTACCCCTGAGCCTTTACAAACCGTATTCTTTTCTGACTCAGGGTCAGTCGCTATTGAAGTGGCAATGAAGATGGCCATTCAATATTGGCATACAAAAAATCAAACACAAAAAAAACGTTTGCTGACTATACGTCATGGTTATCATGGTGATACCTTTGGCGCCATGTCAGTGAGTGACCCTGATAATGGCATGCACAGTTTATTTAATCATTCGCTCATTCAACAGCTTTTCGCTGATGCACCAAACTGCGGATTTTATGATTCTTGCACAGTAGAAGACATTGCCCCTTTAGAAAAGCAATTAAAAGCACATCATCAAGAAATTGCCGCTATTATTTTAGAACCCATTGTTCAAGGGGCTGGAGGTATGCGCTTTTATTCACCTGAGTATTTGCATCAAGTACGAGAATTATGCGACCAATACAATGTTCTGCTAATTTTAGATGAAATAGCAACAGGGTTTGGTCGTACAGGCAAGCTATTCGCCTGTGAGCACGCCAATATTGCGCCTGATATACTCTGCCTAGGCAAAGCATTGACGGGGGGCTATATGACTTTAGCGGCAACTTTAACTACTAATGAAATTGCCACTAGCATCCGCAACGGAGAACCAGGGCTTTTTATGCATGGCCCCACGTTTATGGCCAATCCGCTCGCCTGTTCAGTCGCATTAGCTAGTGTCCGCTTATTACTAGAATCGCCTTGGCAAGACAAAGTAAAAAACATAGCAACATTATTACAGCAAGGTCTAAGCCCTTGCCAACAATATGAACCTGTCAAAGAGGTGCGAGTGCTAGGGGCAATTGGTGTTATAGAATTACACCAAGCGATAAATCTACAGACTTTACAGCCCAAATTTGTCGCAGCTGGCATCTGGGTGCGTCCCTTTAATAAACTGATCTATCTGATGCCGCCGTTTATTATTACAGACCAAGAGCTTGATCAGCTAATCACTGCGGTTGTAAAAGTCGTCGCTGAAATGTAATCAGCTAACGAATCGCATAATGTATTATTGGCGCGGCTTTTAGCTGCGATTTTAGACAAGGCGCAACTAAAAACGCCTCCATAAAAATCACCCATAAATGGCAGCCACTTCCTACCCTATAAACCTGCTTCTCTAGCAGACAACCAACTAATAGCCAAGCAGATTCAGCTTATAAATTATGCCAACCGGTCTCTTCGTGCAAGATAATATCAAGACCCTGCACTTCTTCGTGCTCAGAAACACGTCAGCCGATCACTTTATCTAACAGCTTTAAAGTCAGATTAAATGGCATCCTCGCCCGTTTCTCCTGTACGAATACGAATGACTTGCTCAAGCGCCGTAACGAAAATCTTGCCATCGCCAATTTTGCCGGTATTTGCTGATTTAACGATGGCTTCAATCGCTTGATCTAGTAATGCCTCTGGTACGGCAATTTCTAATTTCACTTTAGGCAAAAAATCGACAACATATTCAGCACCGCGATACAATTCAGTATGCCCTTTTTGCCTGCCAAAGCCTTTAACTTCAGTTGCGGTAACGCCAGCAATACCAATCTCAGATAACGCTTCACGCACATCATCTTGTTTGAACGGTTTAATAATTGCAGTAATTAATTTCATAGTACTCATCCAAAATTTAATAAGAAATAGAAAGTCTCTATTCTACACAAAAAAAAGAGCGCAATGATTAACTCAATGCGCCCTTTTTTATGTTTTTTAAGTTTACTGACTAAAACATCAAAGCAGATACCTAATAAAGCTCGCTATTATCACTTACCAGTACCGGTAAATTCAGGGTACGCCTCCATACCACATTCAGAATAATCGACACCTTGATACTCTTGCTCTTCAGTAACGCGTATACCGACCACTGCTTTAATAACAAACCAAGTAGCAAAACTTGTAACAAAAACGAAACCAAAAATTGAAGCTATCCCAGCCAGTTGAACCACTAAGCTGGCTTCAGGGTTAGAAATACAAACCGCTAATAAACCCCAGATACCGACAACACCATGCACTGAAATAGCGCCTACTGGATCATCAATTTTCATTTTATCCAAAACAATGACCGAAAAGACCACTAAAACCCCTGCTACCGCACCAATCACAGTGGCCAATAAGGGGGTTGGTGTTAATGGTTCGGCTGTAATCGCCACCAATCCAGCTAACGCACCATTTAAGGTCATAGATAAATCCGCTTTACCAAATAGCAGATGTGCCGTTAATAAAGCCGAAATAACACCCGCTGCCGCTGCCGCATTGGTATTAACAAATACCATGGCAACCGCATTAGCTGCACCTATACCCGATATTTTAAGTGCAGAACCGCCATTAAAACCAAACCAACCCATCCATAAAACAAACATCCCTAAGGTTGCCATTGGCATATTACATCCTGGAATCGGATGAATTTCACCATTAGGCCCATATTTTCCTTTACGCGCACCTAACAATAAAACCGCTGCTAATGCTGCTGTTGCACCACATAAATGCACCACACCCGAGCCAGCAAAATCCAAGAAACCCATTTGCTCAAGAAAACCTGCCCCCCATTTCCAGTAACCTTGAATCGGGTAAATAAATCCCGTCATAACCACTGAAAACACTAAAAATGACCACAACTTCATACGCTCAGCCACTGCACCCGAAACAATCGACATCGCTGTCGCCACGAATACAACCTGAAAAAAGAAGTCAGCCATCTTAGAGTAATAAGTTTCACCATGACTCGCCAATACATCGTTAGCGGCGTGATCTTCACCTAATAAAAAGCCGACACCAGGCCACACACTATTAACCGCTTCTGTAGGATACATGATGTTATAACCACATAGCTGATACATAACACAGGCAAGCGCAAATAACGCGACATTTTTAGTTAAAATCTCAGCGGTATTTTTCGCCCTTACCATTCCCGCTTCCAGCATGGCAAAACCA
Organism: Methyloprofundus sp.; assembly: GCA_014859465.1. Classification (GTDB taxonomy): domain Bacteria; phylum Pseudomonadota; class Gammaproteobacteria; order Methylococcales; family Methylomonadaceae; genus Methyloprofundus. The sequence goes on along the minus strand of JACUUF010000022.1, from coordinate 22,248 downwards.
GCCGCCATCCACATAACCAAGGCACCACTTATTAGAAAATAAAACGTATCTAACGCGTAACTTAATTCAGTTAATTTATCCACCTTTAATACCTCTCAGTCATTATTGTTATATAGCGTCATTTCCGGTTTCACCGGTACGAATACGAATGACTTGCTCTAAATTAGTGACAAAAATCTTCCCGTCACCAATTCTCCCAGTATTGGCAGCTGTGGTTACTGCTTCCAGCGCCTGCTCGACCAGCTCATCAGTAACAGCCGCTTCAATTTTGGCTTTAGGCAAGAAATCGACGACATACTCGGCACCACGATAAAGCTCAGTATGACCTTTTTGACGACCAAAGCCTTTCACTTCGGTAACCGTTACCCCTGAAATACCAATATCAGATAGCGCTTCACGCACATCATCTAATTTAAATGGCTTTACTATTGCTGTGATTAGTTTCATTTAAGTCTCCCTTAGTTTACCAGCCTATGAAACATAAAGCACAGGCCATGCCAATTATATAAGCACTTGTTTTATAATTTATTTTTACTCAATTTCTAGATCTATTAAAGCAGCCTATTTAAAATTGCACAAAAATAGTGCATCCCATTTACCCCTGATTACCCATTATTTGCTAACTATAATTATCAGCATTCTATAAAAAAGGAGTGCAATAGCTTTAGCTATTGCTATGCCTGACAAAAAAGCCAAAGTTTTTTTACGCCTGCTCAAGTTATTAACGGCTTATTCCTAAGCGCTGAAAAATATCTGATTATTAAACCAAACCTGCCAAATCCATCTAATAAATCAAATCACTTTAAGCCATATAACTAAAACGCACTACATTGGTGCGCTAATGTTTATTTTACAAAAAGTGATTAAGCCATCAAGAAAAAAATACCCATAAGCATTTAAAATTAATAGTAAATATATTAATTGGCATTTAATTTGCTTTAAAAATCAAGTACGCATCATTACCGTAAATATTCAGAGGCCCTCTGCTTATCTCCTTCTCCCTGAGGGAGAAGGTTGGGATGAGGGGGGGGGCTGAATATTTACTCATTACCAATCAAACATACCAACGACGTTACAATCCAATAATATATAGGGCTATATTATGAATAAAAAAATGTTCTTTAAACGATCTCTACTAAGCACTGTCATCCTTACAGCCAGTTTTCAAGCCTCTGCGGATGCCGGCATGATTGAATCTTTAACCGACTTTAATATTAATGAAACGGCTTTTTTGAAAGATGCGGGCATTGAAGTAGGTATGTGGGCTTCTGCCGGTATTACAGGTAATTCCAATGGCAATACTAATGCCCCGGTATTGTTTAATGATCGCATCAATGAGTTTATCTTTAATGAATTAAATTTCTATATTGAACGCGCCGTAAATACCGAAGGTGATAGCTGGGATGTGGGTGGGCGCATGGATTTCATGTACGGTACGGATGCCCGGTTCACTCAAGCATCTGGCTGGGATAATAAATGGAATAAGCATAATAAAGGGGGCTACTACGCTATTGCCATGCCGCAATTATATGTTGAAGTCTTTGCTCCTATTGGTCATGGTATGACTGCGAAGTTAGGTCATTTTTATACCTCTATCGGTAATGAAGTGGTGACCGCACCGGATAACTTCTTTTATTCACACGCCTACACTATGCTATATGCCGAACCCTTCACGCATACGGGTGCAATATTTAGCTACAATATTGATAATAACTTTTCGGTTAACGCGGGCGCCGTAATCGGCTGGGATAACATGACTGAAAATGCCGGAGCTTGGAGCTTTTTAGGTGGCGCTAGCTGGACCAGTGATGACCAAGCTTCATCGCTCACAGTGCAACTCATTAGCGGAGAAGCCGATGATACCGAAAAAAGCAACAGAACCATGTACAGCCTTGTTGCAACACATGATTTCACCGATAAATTACATTATTTATTCCAACATGATTTTGGCACACAACAAGATGTCAATGGCAACGGTGTCAATTGGTTCGGTGTTAATCAATATCTGACTTATGACATTAATGATGAACTAGCCATTGGTGTACGCGCAGAATGGTTTAATGATGTCGACAGTGCCCGCGTCAGCAATATAGGAGCCAACTACTTTGCCGCCTCCATTGGGGTAAACTACTCACCCATTAGCTGGTTTAAAGTGCGTCCAGAAGTTCGCTATGACTGGGCTGATGAAAATGTCTTTAATGGTGGCGTTGACCACGATCAAGTGGCTATCGCTATGGATATGATTGTTACTTTCTAATTTGGCTTTTTTAAGACCAATCCCCAAGAAGCTTAGATTGCGGTGCATCGCAATGTAAGCTTTTTATAGTGAGAAATCATAAGTCAATGCTTCAATACTTCATGCTATATTAGACGCTGTGATAACTCTAATTCAGCACACGCTCTCTTATGCTAGACAGTATTAATTTTTTATTTGGCAACGAAGGTATGATGCCCCACGGCTATTGCTTTCTTTGGAACCCCTCATTGTTATGGCTGTTTGTCATTGCCAATACAATAACCGCATTGTCTTACTTTTCCATTCCCATTGCCTTGCTTTATTTCGTGCGCCAGCGTAAAGATGTTGATTTTAAAAGGATGCTTATCTTATTTAGTCTCTTTATTTTTACTTGCGGCGTTACGCATGTTTTATCTATCGTTACCATTTGGAAGCCCATGTATGGCTTATCCGCTATCGCGGAAGTATTGACCGCTAGTGTTTCACTGGCTACCGCCATTTTTTTATGGCCGTTAATTCCTCAAGCATTACGCATCCCCAGCCCATCAAGTTTATTATTAGCCAATAAAAAACTCGAAGATGAGATTCGTGGTCACCAAGAAACACAGGCCCAATTAAATACCCTTAATCACCAACTCGATCAATTAGTTGAACGTAGAACCCAGGAATTACGCGCCAGTGAAGCTGAATTACGCCTTAGTCAAATAAGTGGTGGCATTGGTACCTGGCGTGCTGACCTTATTAATCACACCCAAACTTGGTCAGAAAATTGTACGTCTGTCTTAGGATTTCCGCCCTTAAGCGAGCCAACATGGGAAGATTTTCTCAGCGCAGTACATGAAGATGATCGACAACGATTAATCGATGCCACGCAAGCGCATATTGAGTCTAATACCCAGTATCGCCTGGAATATCGCATTCTCACTAAAAATGGCAACCTGCGTTGGATGTATTCTGTTGGGCAAGTTGAGCGCAATGCAGAAGGCAAACCCTACCTAATACGTGGCATAGTCCAAGATATTACCCAGCGTAAAGCGCATGAAGCAAAAATTAGCCGCCTGAGTAATTTCTACGCCTGTCTGAGTAAAATTAATCACGCTATTGTACAGATTAATAATGAAGCCGATTTATTTGCGACAGTGTGTACCATTACCGCTAGCTTATCGGGTGTAAAACTTGCTTGGGTAGGTAAGCCTGATGCAAAATCAGGCATTTTCGTGCCACTCGCAATCGCCGGTGAAAATCAAGACTATCTGAGTAATATTACCATTTCAAGCGCTTTCGATGCGCCAGAAGGCCAAGGCCCCACAGGCATTGCCTATCGTGAAAATCGTATTGTTGCTATTAATGACTTTCAAACCAATACCTACACTACACCTTGGCATAATAACAGTGAGCAGCATTTTGCTTGGGCAGCGAGCTGTGCAGTGCCTATCTTAGCCAATAAGCTGCCTTATGCTATATTGAATGTTTACAGTAAGGAAAAAGACTTTTTTGATGCCGATGTAATCGCTTTAATGGCGGAGTTAAGTGTTGATCTGTCTTTTGCTTTAGATTCCTACGCGCATGAAGCGGCACGAGCGATTGCTGAGAAACAACTGGAATTGTCGGCTAAAGTATTCAGTCAAAGTCAGGAGGCTATACTCATTACGGACAAAAACAATATCATTATTTCTGTTAATAGTGCCTTCACCAAAGTTACCGGCTATCAAGAACAAGAAGTTTTAGGTAAAAATCCAAATTTCCTTTCCTCAGGACAACAAGATCAAGCCTTTTATCAAGCACTCTGGAAAACCTTACAAAAACAGGATTATTGGCAAGGTGAACTATGCAATCGGCACAAAGATGGCACGCTTTACCCTGAATGGCTAACCATTAGTGTCGTGCGTGATGATACCGGCGATGTCGCACATCATATTGCGATATTCACCGATATTAGTGCCCATAAAGCCACCGAAAAACAAATTGAGCATTTGGCGTATTATGACGCATTAACTGATCTACCTAATCGTACCTTAGTTACATCACGAGTCGATTATGAGTTGACTCTGGCGAAACGACATCAGAAATCCTTTGCCTTATTATTCATTGATTTAGATCACTTTAAAAATATCAATGACTCATTAGGCCATTCGATTGGCGATCAAGTATTAATTGCCGTGGTTCAGCGCCTACTTGCTTGTGTTCGTGATGAAGATACGGTTTCTCGCTTAGGGGGCGATGAATTTAATATTCTGCTTATCGATAGTAATGAACATGGCGCAGCTATTGTTGCTAATAAAATAATTGCTGCTTTAGCCAAGCCAATTATTTACCAAGGCTACCAACTGCATATCACCCCTTCAATAGGCATTAGTCTGTATCCCGACAATGGCGATAGTTATGAGCTTTTATCGCAAAATGCAGATACCGCCTTATATCAAGCAAAAGATAAGGGCCGTAATCAGTATCAATTTTTTACTAAAGCTATGCAGGAAAAAACACAACGGCGCATGGCAATTGAGAGTGACTTAAGAAGCGCCCTGTTACGCAATGAATTGATGGTTTATTTTCAACCACAAGTGAGTACCCAAACGGGAGAAATCATTGGTGCAGAAGCCTTATTACGCTGGTTACACCCGCAATGGGGCATGGTGTCGCCCGCTGAATTTATCCCTATTGCAGAAGACTGTGGCTTAATTTTGCCTATAGGCGATTGGGTACTTAAACAATCAATAGCGCAAGCAAAGCGCTGGCATGAAGCGAGCTTTCCTATCACCATAGCGGTAAATCTGTCTTTAGTACAATTTAAAGATAATGGCTTATTAGCAAACGTGCAACAGACTTTAGAGGATTATCATTTTCCGGCACAACATCTTGAATTAGAACTAACAGAAAGTATCGCGATGCAAAGCGTCGAATTAGCAATAGACATCACCCAACAACTAACACAACTCGGCATTAAGCTATCCATTGATGATTTTGGTACGGGATTTTCATCATTAAATTATTTACAGAAATTTTCATTACATAAGCTCAAAATAGATCAATCGTTCACTAGGAATATGGTCAGCAATAAAGATAGCGAAAATATTGTCGATGCCATTATCAGCTTGGCAAAAAGCTTAAATTTAACGACCATTGCTGAGGGCGTCGAAACTGAGCAACAACTGGCGATGTTTAAAGCAAAAGAGTGTGATGAAATTCAGGGCTATTATTTTAGTAAACCCATTCCAGCCGATGAATTTATGGCATTAATGCTTAGCCCTCGTGCATAGCTTATCTATACAAATTTTTACCATTAAAAGACAACGAGTTATAACGCTAAGTTACTCCCTTATCTGATTAAAGTAGCAGTGAGCACAATGTTTTTATGAGAAGAAGATTGCTGTCAAAATAATATGAGAGACCGATATCCCTCAGGTTATCAATAAATTGCCAAGAACTTTAGATTCCGTATCTACAAGGCCGAGAAACAAGGGATCTTGATTATGACAAATATAAATCAACTTGATCAGTAATTTGAGAAGCAGCACCTGAGCCTTTCAATTTATCTCATCCTCTAGCAAGTTGCACGCCGTTACGACGACCTTGCTTAACGCGATACAAAGCATTATCGGCTTGCACCATTAATTCCTTGCTACTTAATTGCTGATCGCGCATTCCTGCCACACCAATACTAACGGTTACCGGAGCAGGCAAGTCTAGGCCTGTCGGCTGATATTTTTCAATCACTCTCCGAATACGCTCAGCCAGCAGCATCGCTGTTGCACCCTCGGTATTAGTCGCAATAACCATAAATTCTTCCCCCCCTAAGCGACAAGGAATATCAATTGCGCGTATTGCTCGTTTTAGTAATTTAGCTACATGTATCAATACTTGGTCGCCGGCATCATGGCCCAAGGTATCATTAATTGCTTTAAAGTAATCCAGATCCAGCATTAAAATGCTTAAAGGACGTTGGAATCTCTTTGTTTCTTCTAGTTCCTGCTCTAATCGCTCTAAGCCATAACGTCGATTAGGCAAATCCGTCAACATATCGGTATGCGCTATCGACTCCAAACGCTGGTTTGTTGCGATTAGCTCGGCAGTATAGCGCTGCACATCATGCTGTTCTCTTTCTATTTCTTGCTGCAACTGAACAATGCGAGTGCCAGCGCGTAGACGAGACAAGAGCACCCTAGAACTAACCGGTTTGGTGACATAATCATCAATACCCACGCTGAATGCCTCAACCAAATCATCTTCAGTTTCAGCCGCAGTCAACATAATAATATACAGCTTCTTACCTAATTCGGTCGCTCTTAAAGCCTTGCACAATGTGATACCATCCATCGGCTGCATATGCCAATCGGTAATTAAGAGTGACGGCTTATGTTCAATGACATGGCTCAATGCCGACTCACCATCACGGCAGCTGGCAACGCGATGCCCAGCCGTGGTTAATTGTTTTGATAGCCGAGCAATCATCATAGGATCATCATCAACAAGCAGTAAATCCAAGCCTTGAACCTGAGAGGAAGATTCATCTTTAGTTGCTTGTAAGGATAATCGCACATCGGTTTTAATATTAATTTCCTTGCCTAATGCATGCCATTGCTGGTTTATCTCGGAAAGCATATTGATTAATGCTGTTTTGTCCATGGCATGATGGCACGCTTCTTTTTCTAAATCAGCCTGTAATTCAGACTGAAATGCTGTACCTGCCAAACAATAGCGGGCAATTTGATGGGCAAATTTCAATTGCCTGGAAAATCGTGAAATTCTTGCAATATCGGTTTTTTCTTTGCCAAAGCTCAGTTTTATTGCCTCAATAAAGGGGGGGGGCAGCCCCCAGTCAGCTAATAGCATTAAACTCATGGCTTGATGATTAATACTTAAACGCGCCTGCTCAAGTTGTAATAGCTTTTCACCTTTCGCTTGCTGTAAACATTCACTGTAGCCTTCAGGCCAAACACTGGCTAAGGCGAGCCGCCCAACATCAGCAAGTAAGCCGAGCGTAAAGGCTTCTTCAGAGGGAACCGTGCGCTCCCTGGACGTGATGGCCGCAATAGCAACCGCCATAGCCAAAGACTGTGACCAATAAATAGCATAATCAAAACCTGAACACTTTCCTTGCTTATGGCTATCTAACAATGAAAAGCTCAGCGCGAAATTGCTGACCGCTTGCATACCCAGCATCATTGCAGCATCTTGGACTGTTGCAACAGCTCGGCGCGCACCAAAGGCAGCGGAATTAACGATACTCAGAATCCGTCCGCTTAAAGCGGGGTCAGACATAACTAAGCTGGCGACTTGCTGTATTGTTGAATCCTCTTGTTGACTCAAGCTCATAATGGCTAAGGCGATGCCTGATGGCGTTGGCAACTGAATATTAGCTTTCAGCTCTTGAAAATTGATACCCGCACTCACGACTTAACTCCTATTCTTTGCTGCAACTCCGACATTAAACATTCAAGCGCAGTTGTTAACTGGCTTGTCATTAAGGAGAAATCTGCGTCTTTATTTGCGCGTGCGCTGCTCTCTAGCTCAGCAGCTAGCGTGGTTGCAGATTCGGCCAAAAAATTACCAGCCATCCCTTTTATGGTATGTGCTGCATTGGCTAAAGCCTCAAGATTATTATTATCTAAAGCGCTCTTTAGTGTCGTCAATTGTTCAGGCACATTGTCAATAAATATTTGTATCAGCTGTTCTAATAACTCAAGGTCATTATCTATCAACTTAAGAGCAGCCGCCTCATCCCACCAGCTGGCATTATCGGTTTTAGCTTGTGAATTAATGCTGCTACCTGTAGGCTTTGCTATCTCAGGTACGCCGGACAGCGCGCCTAGCCAGCGGTCAAGAACTTGTGCGAGTTCATTGAATTTTAATGGTTTACTTAAGTAATCATCCATGCCTGCACTCAAACACGTTTCTTTTGCCTCTGCTGTGGCATGGGCGGTTAAGGCCACAATCGGAGTGCGCGCCTGACTGGCATTAGCCAGTTCATGAGCGCGTATCGTTCGGGTCGCTGCATAGCCATCCATGATCGGCATTTGACAATCCATTAGCACCAAATCATAAGTTTGTTTTTCTATTAAATCTAGCGCTATCAGTCCATTTTCTGCCAGATCAGGTTTGATTTTAAATTTAGCGAGCATGGCTATTACAACTTTTTGATTCACTAAGTTGTCTTCGGCAACGAGTATACGTTGACTGCTGTAATCGGCTAAGGAGCTGATAGCCTTAGGCGGCATTGCTTGGCTATTGGCTGGCGCAGCAGGACTATTAAGTTGTAAGGTACTTAACAAAGCATCATACAATTGAGTCTGGCGCACGGGCTTAAGCATGCTTAAAGCAATACCTAATGCTTTTAACTCTGCTTCATTGGCTACCCCGCCTGATGATAAAAGCATGCGCGGTGTCTTAGCAATAGCTGGAATTGCGTTCATCGCTCTGGCTAAATCCATGCCACCCATATCTGGCATATGTAAATCCGTTAAGACAATGTCATAGGGTTCTAATTTACTTTGAGCTGCTAATAAAACGCTTAATGCAGCTGAACCACTGCCAACGGAATTAACACGCATCCCCCAGTGACTAAGATAGTACTCTAAAATAGTCCGATTAGTAGCGTTATCATCAACAATTAATGCTCGCTTATCTTCAAGATCAAGCAATTGAGAGTCAGCTTGCTTATGCTCAACCATTGCCATATTCAGGCTAAACCAGAAGCAAGTACCTTGTCCAGGCTCACTTTCAACACCGATTATACCGCCCATCAATTCAACCAGGTTTTTACTGATCGATAAACCCAAACCTGTGCCACCAAAACGACGCGAGGTAGAACTATCCGCTTGAGTAAAGACTTGAAACAAATGCCCTTGTTGCTCAGGTGTCATACCTATACCGGTATCTCTGACCTCAAAGCGCAAGCGCATGTTGTTTTCAATGGTCGGTGCAGCAGTCACTTTTACTGAAATTTCACCTTGCTCGGTAAATTTAATCGCATTACTGAGTAAGTTATTCAATACTTGCCGAGTACGCGTTGGATCACCTTGCCACCAACGGGGCAAATCTACTGGAACATAACAGTTTAATTCAATATTTTTAGCATGTGCGCCAGTGGCATGTAGCACACACACTTCTTCTATTAACACTGGCAAATTAAAATCAATGTGTTCAAGTTCGACTTTACCTGCTTCCAGCTTAGAAAAATCAAGGATATCATTGATAATCGTTAGTAATGCCTCGGCGGAATTGGCCGCTGTTTCTACTAAATCAAATTGTTCACGGGACATTTCGGTATCTTTTAGAATATCCAACATATCCAATACGCCATTCATAGGCGTACGAATTTCATGACTCATATTGGAAAGAAAGTCAGACTTCGTTTTTGATGTTTGCAGTGCCGCATCGCGGGCCATTTCTAGCGCCACTTGCGCTTGTTCGTGGAGTAGTGCAAGCGCAATTAAATTACCGATCTGGGTCAGCATGTTTATTCGAGATTCGCTTTGATCGGGATAGGGGTCAGTATAAAGAAACAGAATACCGAGAACGGTATCGCCCGACATAATAGGCACAATGTAATGTCCATGCGCTTGCATGCCGTCAAAATAATGATCATGACGTGGATCACAAAAACAATCATCAGAAACGATAAATTCTCCAGAAATGGCCGCACGACCACATAAGCAAGCACCTAATGGAATTCGTTGTTCACGCCGAATAAATTCCTCACTAAATTCCCCCTGTAAAACAAACATATCCAGATAATCTCCATCTTTGGCTTGCAAAAATATGCCGCCTTTACGCTGCAAGTCAAAAGCTTTGAGCCCAAATAAAATATCCAGCACGTTACTTAAGCGCTCATGAATGGGTGCTGATTGCTGCAAAGCAACCGAAATTGCTAAACGAGCGTTAGTATCAGCTACCTCAAGCTGTGCAGCAGCCTCTGCTTGCACTTGGGCAGTAATATCGCGCTGAATTTGCACATAACCGGTTAAATCACCCTCAGCATCATGTATTGGCGTGATATTAACATCGACCCAATATTCCAACGGATCTACTGGTGTGGTTTGCCCTGCAATAGGCAAAGGTGCAATACCTTTACGTTTATTTAATAAACGCCCAGACCAAGAATCACCCTTAAGCAGTTTTTGCTGCATAGCCACGAGGACATCAGCATCTGTATTAACCGAATCTAAGAGTGAAGCCTGCTGACCCAGTAATGCCGATTTATGCCAACCAGTAAATTGGCATAATACCGGATTAGCATATTTAATGCGGCCCTTAGTATCTGTAATCAGGGCCATCTCATGACTGGCATCCAACGCGTGCTTGAATTGTTCAAGTTTAGCTGTCTTTTCTTTAAGTTCAGTCATATCACGGCGGATAGAAAGGTATTGGCAGGGCTTGCCATTTTTGTCTAATAAAGGCGCAATAGTACTATCTACCCAATATAACTGGCCATCCTTACGTCGATTACAAAACTGGCCTTGCCAGCTTTCGCCTTGCGCCAAAGTTTGCCACATGCTCTGAATGAACGCTTGGTCATGATAACCAGAATTCACTAATCGATGAGTTTTCCCCATTAACTCTGCTTTTGTATACCCTGAAACCTCACAGAATCTATCGTTTACATAAGTAATATTGCCTTGAATGTCGGTAATACTGACTAAAGAATGCTTATCGACTACGTTACGAAATTCAGCATTCATTCTAATTTGCTCGGTCGTACGCTCATGCTCGCGAGCTAATGCTTTTTCCAGCGGACGCAAGGCAAACCAGCAGATCAAGGGGGAGCTCAGTATGGTTAATAAAACGGCATCCAATACAGCTAATTGTATAGAGGAAAAAACCAGCGACCAATGACTCAATAGATCCAGAAGGAGCATAACCAGAGCCTCTGATACGCCAATAACCAGACTAATAATAAACAATAGAGATAATGAACTAGATTTGTGTATGCGCATGGGTGATATCGATTCAGGGTGTAATCTGACAAAGATTAAAAGTGGAAATAAAGCAACAAAAAGGCTCTGAACTCCCATTAGATTTAGGAGGCTCAATACTAATGCGGCAAAAATATACGCCAAGGAATTGCAATCTAATTTTTGGTTGGCAAGGTGCTTTAGCTTGGCACAGCCAAGCATTCAGACGAGGCCCGGTGGTGAAGCAACGATAGGGCCTGATATTCATTAGATGAACGCTCTCAACGGACAACGTTTTATAATCCCATAGGACTCCTTTTTCCCTGAATACTTTATCCATACTTAATGACTAATTTAGCCGGATCCTTTTTAAACTCTAACGTGTCATTAGATTTTAGTTACTTATATTTACCTCTGGATGACATTATAAGCTAGCCTTTAGAGGTGTTTTGGTTACTCAGTTTAAAACATAGTTCGAAAAATTGAAAAAATATCAATGCAAATCATGACCCAAAAATACCGACTTGTTGATATTTATTGGGAACTAAAATGCCCTTATTTTTTACTCTTTTCCGCCGCAGCTTCAAGGTTTTCATGTAAAAATAATCATATTTTTCAGAAGTTAAACGGCCAAATGTCGTTTAAAACCATACTTATGAATAATATTTGCAGATTAAGAAGCCCTCAAAATCATAAGGCATTGATTTATAATCATCTATAAATCTTGTTTTCTTGTAAAGAAATAAGCGAAGTGGCTGAGCGTGTATTATTACAATGCTGGTACGCTGAATAATTAAAAAATTGCCGCTTGCGTGATGATTTTAATCTGAGCTTGATCCAAAGAAATGGCGCTATAAGAAAATTTTAGAAGTTGACCGAGAGTTGACTCAGTTAAATTTGAATGTTTTTTCGCTTTTATAAAGCCAATAATTACCATCTAAAACAGTCGTTTAGATGGTAGGCACGAGTGAATTCGAATCACCGACCCCTACCATGTCAAGGTAGTGCTCTAACCAACTGAGCTACGCGCCTATATTGTATCTATATTTTGAGCATTATATTTAGATAAATATAATGAATAAGTAATGGTAGGCGCGAATAGATTTGAACTACTGACCTCTACCATGTAATAGTAGTGCTCTGACCAGACTGAGCTACACGCCTAAAACTTATTCTGTTTATTATAATTAAAAAAAAGCGTATTGCAACAATTAAACCAACATTTCTGCCTGCAACTGCTTTATATCATCTCTAATCTTTGCTGCCGCTTCAAATTCTAGATTTTTTGCGTGCTTATACATTTGATCTTCTAACTGCGCTAACTTCCTCTCTTTTTCCTTTTGAGATAATGCTGTGTAACTGACTTTTTGCTCGACTGCTTTGTTTTTAGTGGATTGTTTAAGCCCTGCCCCCGGTATGGTCGCTTCAAGTATATCAGTGACTGATTTAAAAATAGTGGTTGGTGTTATCCCCTGCTGGGCATTAAATGCATTTTGCTTTTCTCTTCGTCTTTGCGTTTCTTCTATCGCTTGAGCCATAGACTTTGTTATTTTATCGCCATATAAAATAGCTTTCCCATTGGCGTTTCTGGCAGCACGACCTATCGTTTGTACTAAAGAAACAACAGAGCGTAAAAAACCTTCTTTATCTGCATCTAAAATAGCCACCAAGGAGACTTCAGGAATATCTAGCCCTTCACGTAATAAGTTAATGCCCACCAGCACATCAAACTCACCCAAGCGTAAATCACGAATGATTTCCACTCGCTCTACGGTATCAATATCTGAATGCAAATAACGTACACGGATGCCATGCTCCATTAAATACTCAGTCAAATCTTCGGACATTCGCTTGGTTAACGTGGTCACTAATACACGCTCATTTATTCCGACTCGTAGATTAATTTCTGACAATAAATCATCCACTTGCGTCGTTGCTGGACGCACTTCAATTTCAGGATCTAATAAACCGGTGGGCCTAACAACTTGCTCGATAAAGCGACCGGAGTTTTCTTTTTCATAACGACTCGGTGTTGCGGATACATAAATTTTTTGCCCAACCTTGCTTTCAAATTCATCAAATCTCAATGGCCGGTTATCCAAAGCTGACGGCAATCTAAAGCCATATTCAACTAAGGTTTCTTTGCGCGAGCGGTCACCTTTATACATAGCGCCAATTTGCGGAATGGTGACATGACTTTCATCAATAATTATCAGCGCATTATCAGGCAAATAATCAAACATAGTCGGCGGCGATTCGCCATCTTCACGCCCCGATAAATAGCGCGAATAATTTTCAATCCCTGAGCAATAGCCTACTTCATATATCATTTCTATATCAAATAAGGTTCGTTGCTCTAGGCGTTGAGCTTCTACTAATTTATGCATTGAGCGCAATTGCTCTAAGCGATCTTTTAACTCAATTTTAATTTTTTCGACAGCTTCAAGTAATTTTTCTCGAGGTGCCACATAATGACTTTTAGGGTAGACCGTATAACGCGCGACACGATGCAAAATTTCACCTGTTAATGGATCAAATAATGATAAACGTTCAATTTCATCATCAAATAATTCGATACGCAAAGCAGCTTCTTCTGACTCGGCGGGAAATACATCAATCACATCGCCACGCACCCGATAAGTAGCGCGGCGTAACTCGATATCATTACGCGTGTATTGCATACTTGCTAGGCGACGCAATAAATCACGCTGTTTAATTATATCGCCACGCACCAGATGCAAGACCATTTTAAAGTAGGACTCAGGCTCGCCTAAGCCATAAATAGCGGAAACAGTCGCGACAACGATAGTGTCTTTGCGTTCAAGTAACGCTTTAGTTGCGGATAAACGCATTTGCTCTATATGCTCATTACGCGAGGCATCTTTATCTATAAAGGTATCTGAGGCAGGTACGTAGGCTTCAGGTTGATAATAGTCATAATACGAAACAAAATATTCGACACTATTTTCTGGAAAAAACTCCTTCATTTCCCCATAAAGCTGCGCTGCCAAGGTCTTATTTGGCGCCATAATCATAGCGGGACGTTGTACCTGATTGATTACATTAGCAATGGTAAATGTTTTACCTGAACCAGTAACACCGAGTAAAGTTTGATGCACCTCACCATCATTTAAGCCTTCTATCAGCTGCTTAATGGCAGCCGGCTGATCTCCAGCAGGTTTAAATTGACTATGAATATTAAATTGCTTGTCCACACACACCTTTTCTGACATTATCTTGAGTAATTAGACATTCTAACAAACTATTATTCCTAAGGTATAATTCACCTTTGACTATCATTCATTGACTTGAGGAAGCTTAATGAGCATCAAACTTTCTGACCGTCTTAGCGCAGTCAAACCTTCTCCAACTCTTGCCATTACAGCAAGAGCGGCCGAAATGCGCGCAGCAGGTAGAGATATTATTGGTTTAGGAGCCGGTGAACCGGACTTTGACACCCCGAATCATATTAAAGACGCGGCTATTAAAGCGATTAATAATGGCTTTACAAAATATACCGCAGTTGATGGCACGCCTAGCTTAAAACAAGCGATTATCGATAAATTCAAAAACGATAATGGCTTTGAGTATAATTTAAAACAAATTTTAGTTTCATCTGGCGGCAAGCAAAGCTTCTACAATTTAGCTCAAGCATTACTAAACAAAGGCGATGAGGTCATTATCCCTGCCCCGTACTGGGTCTCTTATCCTGATATTGTATTACTGGCTGATGCTGTACCTGTCATCATTGAAACTACGCAAGCACAAAATTTCAAAATATCACCTGAACAACTGCGCGCAGCAATTACAGATAAAACACGTTTATTTGTCATCAACAGCCCTTCTAATCCAACCGGCGTAGCTTATTCTTTAGATGAGTTAAAAGCGCTGGCAACAGTTTTATTGAACTATCCAAATATTATTGTTGCCACAGATGATATGTATGAACACATCCTTTGGCAAAAAGGGAACTTTGTTAATATCCTTAATGCTTGTCCAGAACTCTATAATCGCTGCATGGTCTTAAATGGGGTATCTAAAGCCTATTCAATGACAGGCTGGCGCATTGGTTATGCCGCAGGTCCTGCTGAGATTATTACAGGAATGCGCAAAGTCCAATCGCAAAGTACATCCAACCCAACCTCTATTTCGCAAGTGGCAGCCGAAGAAGCCTTACGTGGCGATCAGAACTGCATCGATATCATGATGGTGGAATTCGAAAAACGCCATAATTATGTCGTTAAGGAATTAAATAAAATTCCTGGTGTGGAATGCTTAAAAACAGACGGGACTTTTTATGTATTCCCTAATGTGGAAAAATTAATAGCACAACTTGATGGCGTCAATAACGATCTTGATTTGGCTGAGTATTTCATTGAAAAAGCCAATGTTGCCTTAGTACCAGGCTCAGCATTTGGCTGCCCTGGGCATATTAGAATATCTATTGCAACCAGCATGGAAAACTTACAGAAAGCATTAGAGCGCATTAAACGCGCGATTATCTAAAAAGCCCAGCAGAAGATAATCTATAGACCATGAGCCTAATAAAGCCTTCTCCTTATGGAGAAGGCTTTTCCTGCCTAGGAAAAAACCTATAAAATCCTCAATGCCGCCTGCAT
Organism: Methyloprofundus sp.; assembly: GCA_014859465.1. Classification (GTDB taxonomy): domain Bacteria; phylum Pseudomonadota; class Gammaproteobacteria; order Methylococcales; family Methylomonadaceae; genus Methyloprofundus. The sequence goes on along the minus strand of JACUUF010000022.1, from coordinate 6,502 downwards.
GAAGCTTGCGCAACACAGGAAGTATAATACCTCTGTTTCTCAATAGGCTGTTTTAGTTTCAGGGGTTATTCAATAATGATCGCTAATATAGCTCGCAAAACTAAAAACTAACACTTCCCTGCAGCCAAATTTTCTGAGTATTTTTATCAATGCCTGCTGTTTGCGCCGCCAAAGAATTATCCGCATCATAATAAGCATATTTAGCTAAAACCTGATAATGCTCGCCAAAGTTTTTGGAAATCAAAAAATCATATTCATCGCCATAGTAGCCATGTCCATGCGAGTCAGCAAAAGAATGATAAGCAAATAAAAAGTCAACCCCATAAAAGTTTTTATCAATAGTCGCTTGAATATCCCGCACACCGGCTGCTGGAGTGACCAAAAACTGATCTGCCCAGCCCTGATAGCCATGACTTGAAGCTAGCGGCGTTTGAAATGCGTACACGCCATTTCCATCCAATATCTCCATACCAGACTTAAGGGTAACACCCGAATAAGTAATGCCCAAAAGAATATTGTATCGATCTAATTGAAAACTACCTGGATTATTCTGGTAGTTTGATTGATTACTATAAGCAACATCGTAAGATAAGCTGATAGCATTCTTTAACTCAGGCGCTCCATGTAGACGCACACCATAAGTTTGACTAGAGTTTGTTGATTGACCATAATCAGCAAGCCAATAGGCATAACCCGTCAAAGTGCTAAATTTTCCAAATTTATAAGTAAAATTTAGCAACGGCATTTGCAAATTACGGTAAGACGAAGTCGTGCTTAATACGCCACCTATATAGGCAAAATTGAGTGTTAAATTTTCAATGGAATGATTGCTAATCAACAAAGAATCAAAAGTTTGCTGCATTTGTTGCCAGTGATTATCTCCCACAAAGCGCTGATTATCTAAGTTAATTTTCTGCCGCCCACCTTTAATAAGCGTGTCAGTAATGCCGGCAAAACTTAACCAAAATTGATTTAGTTCCTGCGCTTCTGAATCAGCTACGGCCTCAAAACCTGCATAACCATTGCGCGTGCTATTGTAATCCTCCTGCATAGCTAAATTCCCCTCATATTCAATATAAGACTGAAAATAATAAAGCTCGGGAGTTAAATACCCCAATCTTAAGCGCAGCGTATTTGCATTAGCAGTTTTGGTAGGTAAATTATTATCAACGTGGACATTTTGATAGCGATAACCTAAGTCAAATTTTAGTTGCCCATACTTAGCCTCATCACCTAGCTTGAGGACATTTTCTATTGTTTCATCTATCGCGATAGCTGGCACAGATATAAGCATACAATAGGAAAAAATTAGACCACTGAGATTTTTACTCACTTTAGGTCGTGTTATATTTTCTAGCATAATTAAATACATCTTTATTTGTTTCGTTCAGTTCAGGCTCTTATTTATTAACTATAATTTCCATGGTAGCTCTTCGACTCAGCACATCATCTAAGGCAGTTTCAGCATTTTTAATTAACAAATTTTTATCACCCACATTTTCATATTTCATACGCTCAGCAGGAACGCTACTATTAATAAAGCCTCCTGTTCTATTAAATATTGTTTTTCATCAATATCCGTTATAGACCCAAAAGCAACACCCCCAAGTTTAGCTGATAAACCTTTATAATCAATCGCTGAAGCTATGTTAGAAGACATCTGACATACAGACCCAAGAAGTAACTACGGTTAATGGTTTCATTTTTCGTGCCACGCGTAGAAAATAAAAACTAATGATAACAAAATAATCTAGCTTTTAATGAATTCTATTTATCCCAATTTTAGTAAATACACAGCAACGCACCGATATGGTGCGATAAATTCCATGATAAATAACAATTTACTTCAAAATCAATTACTTAAAAATGGCATATTTTATGCTTAAAATACAATAATATTTATGAGACCAAGAATATAAGTATTTTTTATTTTTAGATTATAATGTACTATCGTTCGTGTGTCCCACATGACGCGGTTTTGCCAATTACAATAACTCTCAGGAGAAGCCTTAAATGTCAGTAGAAAACGTCCTTAAAATGATCCAAGAAAACGACATCAAATTTGTTGATTTTCGTTTTTGCGATACCCGAGGCAAAGAGCAACATGTCACCTTTCCAGCACACAGCATCGATGAAGATACTTTTGAAGAAGGTAATATGTTCGATGGTTCTTCTGTTGCAGGCTGGAAAGGTATTAATGAATCTGACATGATTTTAATGCCAGATCCCTATTCCGCAAAAATCGATCCATTCTTTGATGACAACACTTTAATTTTACGTTGCGACATCATCGAACCTAAAGATATGCAAGGTTACCAACGGGATCCACGCTCTATCGCGAAACGCGCCGAAGCTTATCTACAATCTACAGGCATTGCCGATACCGCTTTTTTTGGTCCTGAAAACGAATTTTTCGTCTTTGACGATGTGCGCTGGAACACTGACATGGGCGGTTGTAGCTACCAAATCGATTCTAATGAAGCAGGCTGGAACTCTGCAAAAGTTTACGAAGATGGTAACATTGGGCACCGTCCAGGCGTAAAAGGCGGTTATTTCCCCGTACCTCCAGTAGACTCTTTACAAGACATGCGCTCTGCAATGTGCCTAGTATTAGAAGAAATGGGGCAAATCACTGAAGTTCATCACCACGAAGTAGCAACAGCGGGTCAATGTGAAATCGGCGTTAGATTTAACACATTAGTCAAGAAAGCAGATGAAGTATTAGAATTAAAATATGTTATTGCTAACATTGCGCACGCATACGGCAAAACAGCTACGTTTATGCCTAAACCTATTGTTGGTGACAATGGTAGCGGCATGCACGTACACCAGTCTTTAGCTAAAGATGGCGTTAACTTATTTACTGGTGATTTATATGGCGGCCTATCTGAAATGGCGCTATTCTACATCGGCGGTATCATTAAACACGCGAAAGCATTAAACGCTTTAACTAATGCCTCAACTAACAGCTACAAACGCTTAGTGCCACACTTTGAAGCCCCTGTTATGTTAGCGTATTCAGCACGTAACCGTTCAGCATCAATTCGTATTCCTTTTGTTAACAACCCAAAAGGTCGTCGTATTGAAGTACGTTTCCCTGATTCAACAGCAAACCCTTACCTATCATTTGCTGCTATGTTAATGGCTGGTCTTGATGGCATCCAAAATAAAATTCACCCCGGTGATGCAATGGATAAAGACTTGTATGACCTACCGCCAGAAGAAGAGAAATTAATTCCACAAGTGGCTTTCTCTTTTGACGAAGCATTAAAAGCATTAGATGCAGATCGTGAATTCTTAACGCGTGGTGGTGTTTTTACTGACGACGCAATCGATGGTTATATTGCTTTAAAAACTGAAGAAGTACAGCGTTTACGCGTAAGCACGCACCCTGTAGAGTTTGATATGTACTATAGCTTATAAACTAAGCGCATAAAGCTCTTACTATTTCGTTAAGAGATCAGCAATACAAAAGGGCATCTGGATTTTCAGTTGCCCTTTTTTTATAACTAAAACAAAATTCACAGCACCAAATTGGTGCTTAAATCGCATCGAACGCACCACTATAGTGCAAAAACTTTTATCTCTTTTGCTTACCAAATTGCAAGCTCACCCCTTGCTACTTGCAAATCGTATGAATATTTTGATCCTTTAGGGGCAATAAACTCAACTTAGCTTTTAGTTTGGTCGAACAATTGCTTTAACTAAAATAATATTATTCATAAACTAAATGACTGTACAAAACAAAATATTGGACAACCTAACCGTAGCCATTCTACTTTTTAATGCCAATTTAAAACTCACGTATATTAATATAGCGGGCGAGATTTTACTTGGGGATAGCTCAAGACATTTAAAGGGAAAGTCAGCACAGTCTTTATTTATTAGTGATACAAAATTCATTAAAGATCTAGAGAAGTCGATATCGCATAATGAAGCCTTTGTAAATCGGGAATTGACCTTGCGTATACAAAGCAAAAATATCACCCTTAATATTAGCGCCACCCCAGTCATCGAGGCTAACAAAGCAACGGAAATCTTAATTGAATTACTACAAGTTGATCGCCATTTGCGCATCTCCAAAGAAGAACAACTCCTAGACCAACAAAACACCTCACGCATGCTAATGCGCGGCTTGGCACATGAAATAAAAAACCCTTTGGGTGGTTTACGAGGCGCCGCACAATTATTAGCGCTTGAACTAGAAGATAATGAATTAACAGAATATACCCAAATTATCATCGAAGAAGCTGACCGCATGAAGTCGCTGATAGACAAAATGCTCGGCCCCAACAAAGTGCCCAACAAAGTCTCATTTAACCTACATAAGGCACTAGAGCGCGTCAGGCAACTGGTGCAAGCCGAAGTTAATGATTCGATCACATTAGAGCGTGATTATGACCCCAGCATCCCTGAATTACAGGCCGATAAAAACCAACTCATTCAAGTATTTTTAAATATTGTACGCAATGCAGCCCAAGCTATTGAAGATAAAAAGGGAGGTAAAATAATCTTACGTTCGCGCATCATTAGACAAATGACAATTGCTGGAAAGCGCCACAAACTGACAGCAAAAATCGACATTATCGATAATGGCTCTGGGATAAAACCAGAACTTATAAGCCAAATTTTCTACCCCATGATTACCGGCCGCAGTAACGGCACTGGACTCGGTTTACCTATCGCACAGTCAATTATTAATCAATACAATGGCATCATCGAGTGCAGCAGCAATCGCGATGAAACGGTTTTTTCAATTTATATACCCGTAGGAAATGCTAATGACTAACAAATATCATGTATGGATCACCGATGATGATAAATCTATTCGCTGGGTAATTGAAAAAACACTCGCAAAAAACAATATCACTACACGTAGTTTTGCTTCTGCCTACACACTCCTTGAGGCACTGCAAGATGCTACGCCTGATGCTTTGGTATCTGATATTCGTATGGATGGCATGGACGGTCTAGACTTACTGGAAAAACTTCAATATTCGCACCCTAAATTACCGGTTATTATTATGACGGCGCATTCTGATTTAGATAGTGCTGTCTCCGCTTTTCACGGTGGTGCCTTTGAATACCTACCTAAACCTTTTGATATTGAAGAGATGCTAGCGATTGTTATGCGTGCCTGCCTACATAGTGAGCAGCAAAAAAACAAAAAACCGAAAATTAATAAGGAGTCCACTGCCCCGCCTGAGATTATTGGCGAAGCACCGGCTATGCAGGAAGTATTTCGTGCTATTGGTCGATTAGCACGCTCGCATATTACAGTACTGATCAATGGCCAATCCGGGACTGGAAAGGAGTTAGTTGCTAAAGCACTGCATCGACATAGCCCACGCACTAAAGAACCTTTTATTGCCTTAAATATGGCTGCTATTCCTAAAGATCTGATGGAATCAGAATTATTTGGCCATGAAAAAGGCGCTTTTACTGGCGCTAATTCAAGGCGCGTAGGTCGCTTTGAACAAGCGAACAATGGCACTTTATTTCTGGATGAAATTGGTGATATGCCTGCGGAACTACAAACACGCTTACTACGCGTGCTAGCAGATAATGAATTTTATTCGGTAGGCGCACATACCCCCACCAAAGTCAATGTACGTATTATTGCCGCGACGCATCAAAATCTTGAAGAACTGGTCGAACAAGGTCTATTTAGAGAAGATTTATTTCATCGACTTAATGTAATTCGTATTCATATCCCCCCTTTACATGATCGCAGTCAAGACATTCCGATACTGATGCAGCACTTTCTTAGCACCGCTGCAAAAGAATTAAGTACTGAAATGAAAATATTAATGCCTGAAGCCGAGTCTTATTTATGTGCTTTGCCATGGCCAGGTAATGTACGCCAATTGGAAAATACTTGCCGCTGGCTTACCGTCATGGCGACAGGCAGAGAAGTCCATTTAGCTGATTTACCCCCTGAATTACTTGCTCAAAAGACATCAAGCCAAAACACTGAAAAATCAATAAACTTAAAAAATAACTGGGAGTTAAGCCTAAAAAACACAATAGAAGAAAAAATACAACGAGGAGAAAAAGATATTGCCAAGCAGATTATCCCTTTAACTGAGAAAATTTTAATTAAATCAGCTTTACTACAAACTCAAGGACATCGAAATGAAGCCGCTAACTTGCTAGGTTATGGACGCAATACGCTAACTCGAAAAATCAAAGAATTAGCCATTGAATAATTGCGCAAGACTATGTGCTCATGACTTTACTAAGGGAGTCACATTTAATACCCTCGATTGTTAAGTGATGAAGCCTTTTCCAGAGGGAGCAATCCGCTCCTTGCGGGTTTTCCCTCTGGCGAAGGCTTTAAGACTTGGGTAGATAGCCATGCTCGTAGAGGTCATTCTGTAACTAACCTTTGCAAGGTACACCACTGATAACTTTTGCAGTTTTTACCCAAGATGGTCTAGCACTTATAGGGCGCCTGCCTCAACTAATAATTCATAAATATTCTCAGCCATCAGCCGGTACC
>JACUUF010000141.1 GCA_014859465.1 Methyloprofundus sp. | reverse complement strand
TTCTAACGAAGCTGGGTTTTTTTTTGCCTTTTATTTGGCGCAGACAGGTAAGATAATCATCTTGTTATTATTTCGAGTATTCCACAGTTCAACTAATTAGATAAAACAGTATGATTAAGCTATTTAAATCTATATGGGGTGATGTTCTTGTTTTTATCGCGGGAGTATTGCTGACGCTTTCTTTTGCTCCTTTTGATATTTATTTGTTAGCTTTTGTTGCTTTAGTTACTTTTAAGCTCTCTTTATCATCTGACTTGAGTGCTAAAAGAGCTGTATTGCGCGGTTTTTTATTTGGTTTTGGACTTTTTGGTAGTGGCGTATCTTGGGTCTTTGTTAGTATGGTAGTTGGTGAACAAATTGGGCTTTTTATACCCCTATTAATGACGCTATTTTATTGTAGTTTTTGGGCTGTATTTCCAGCAATTTTTGCTTATTTATTTATTAAGCTGCGCACTGATAACTATTTTGATTGCTTAATTTTTTCATGTGCATGGGTATTTGTAGAGTATATTCGTGGTGAATGGATCTTAGGTGGCTTTCCTTGGCTGCAAATTGGTTATAGCCAATTAGATAGCTATTTAGCAGGATATATAGCTATCTTTGGTGTTTATGGCGTGGGGCTAATTGCCACTATGATTGCAGCATTGGCGGCTGAAAGTTTATGGCGAAAAAATACGCACAGAAAATCCATCATGGGAGTAATTTCTTTATTAGCTATCGGTGCAATATTACAAAGTATAGTTTGGACTGATGTTTCAGGAGATCCGATTAAGGTTACTTTAATTCAGGGAAATATTGCACAAAAGGATAAGTGGCAACTGGAAAATAGAAATACAACTTTGAAACAATATTACGATGATAGTGTTAATCATTGGGAATCGGATATTATTATTTGGCCTGAAACAGCTATTCCTGCTTATTATAGTGATGTAAAAGACAGCTATTTAATTCCTTTAGAAGCCGAAGCAATTGCGCATAACACAACTATTATTACGAGCCTTCCATATAAGGGTGAAGCTGGCCAATTATATAATACGGTTTTAGCTTTAGGTAATTCACAAGGTTTGTATCATAAAATACACTTATTGCCTTTTGGTGAATATTTGCCGTGGCAACCTATTTCAGGTTATTTATTAGGTTTAATGAATATTCGGTTAGGTAATTTTAGTTCCGGAGATATTAACCAGCCTTTACTTAAAGCAGCAGGACATCAGTTTGTCACTTCTATTTGTTATGAAGATGCTTTTGGTGAGCAGAGCATTCGATCTATAGGACAGGCTAGCTTTTTAGTGAACGTGACTAATGATGCTTGGTTTGGGCGATCTATTGAGCCATATCAACATATGCAAATTGCTAGGATGCGCGCTTTAGAGTCGGGGCGCTATTTATTACGGGCAACAAATACGGGGGTAACGGCTATTGTTTCTGAAAAAGGTAAGATAATTCATCAAGCGCCGATCATGCAAAGAGCTTCAGTTACTGCTGATATTAAGCCTATGAGTGGCTTAACCCCATATGCACGCGCAGGGGATAAACCAGTTATTGCGTTTATTTTAATGGTGCTGTTTGGGGTATTGCTCAATAAATACTATTTAATAATGAGGAAATGAACGAGGCCATAAATAGATCTCGTTTTTTTTGAGCTGCAATTATTTGCTATGAATTTCTATATGTAATTCACGGAACTCATTCGTTAGTTTATGATTTGGGACATAATGAACTAAAGGTTTAGATTCCGAATGAGACTCGCGTACTTTCACTGATGGGGAAATTTTACTGTTTAAAACAGGGATTCCTTCGGCGATTAATTCATCGACAAGTTGTCTAGGTAAGCGTGCTTGGGCTTGGAATTGATTGACGATAACGCCTTCAATTTCTAGGTTCTGATTGTGGTCAGCTTTTACTTCACTGAGGGTTTGCATTAGTGTGTATAGCGCTTCTCGAGCAAAAGTATCGCAATCAAATGGAATTAAACATTTATTAGCCGCGATTAAGGCTGATTGACTATAAAAATTAAGAATCGGTGGCGTATCAATATAGATTTCATCGAAACCTTCAAGTTTATCCAGTTCTTCTTTTAATTTAAATATTTTGTAGCGAGATTCTAAGCGAGCTTGTAGTGGTTCTAATTCTGGGTGTGAAGGTAGCACGAATAAATTAGGGAAGGGCGTTTCGTGAATAACTTCTTCTAAGCCGGCTGCTTGTCCACCAAATAGCCCAAGACTTAAGCAACCTTTAAAGAAGTGCGCAACGGTTTTATCTGAGTCAGTTACTTTTTTCCCTAATAGATATTGGGTCGCATTCCCTTGTATATCGAGGTCAATGACCAAGGTACGCTTACCTTCCATAGCGCTAATTGCCGCTAAGTTACATGTAATAGTAGATTTTCCTACCCCGCCTTTTTGATTGAAGATAACCCTGCGCATTCTATTCCCCGATAAATCTATCAAATTAAATTCTTATTATATGTAATATCAAGAGCGTATAAAAGTTTCTGCGCCACATTCTGGGCATTGAGGAATAACGCTGGTACTTTTAAACGCGATAACTTTACCACATTTTTCGCAGCTTAATGTGCCTGGAGCGGTAATCTCGCCTAGCTTATATGGATGACCATATTGCTTGGCATCGAGGTCTAATTTAGCCAGTTCTAGTCGGGTTTTATCGGCAATGCTGAGAAATGAATCGATGGCAAAATTTTCTAATAAAGCTATATCAAATTTAAGCCATTCAGTTAAAGACTCATCACTATTGTCTGGTAGCGATTGCGCTGCATGATGTAAATCTCTGGAAACGGCATCAGCAACATGATTCAGTTCGTCTTGCGATAAACCGCCTAATTCGCTGACCTTTTGTTTTGCAGTCTCTATATTATCGGCTATTGAATGGATTGTATCGTCGGTTGCCTCATACATATATTCCATGAAGTCGTTATAGGCTTTGGTTAGTTTATTTTCGCTCATAAGAGTTGCTCCGTAAAAAGGCTTTAGATTTAGTTCGCTGTGAGGTATTCTAACGCTTTTGATCGCTATAAGACGAGTAACAATGCAAGAAAACTACAAACCACTAGAAATTGAGCCTGAAGTACAAGCTCAATGGGAGCAATCAGGCGTATTTCAGACTTCTGATGCAGAAGACAAAGAGAAATATTATTGCTTATCGATGTTTCCTTATCCTAGCGGTCGATTGCATATGGGACATGTACGTAATTATACGATAGGCGATGTTATTAGTCGCTATCAGCGTATGCAGGGTAAAAATGTAATGCAGCCTATGGGCTGGGATGCGTTTGGTTTGCCAGCTGAAAATGCGGCTATGAAGCATAATGTCCATCCTGCTGAATGGACCTATGAGAATATTGCTTATATGCGCGAGCAGTTAAAGCAATTGGGTTTTGGTTATGATTGGGATCGAGAATTAGCTACATGTGACCCAAGTTATTACCGTTGGGAGCAGTGGTTTTTTCTTAAATTGCTGGAAAAAGATTTAGTTTATAAAAAAACGTCCGCAGTGAATTGGTGTCCGCATGACCAGACAGTTTTGGCTAATGAGCAAGTCATTGACGGTTGTTGCTGGCGTTGTGATACCCCAGTGGAGAAAAAGAATATTTCTCAATGGTTTTTAAGAATTACTGCTTATGCCGATGAGTTATTAACTTCATTAGAACAAATGGAAGGCTGGCCAGAACAAGTTAGAACCATGCAGGTCAACTGGATCGGGCGTTCGGAAGGCTTAGAAATGGGCTTTGCTGTTGACGGCATGGATGATGTCAATATTTATACTACGCGACCAGATACTTTGATGGGCGTAACTTACTTAGCGGTAGCGGCAGAGCATCCCTTGGCTTTAAAGGCAGCGGCAGATAATGCGGATATTGCTGCTTTTATTGAGGAATGTCGGCATACAGAGACGTCTGAAGCTGCTTTAGAAACCATGGAAAAGAAAGGGATTAATTCAGGTTTTAAGGCAAAACATCCTGTTAGTGGTGAATTGGTACCGGTCTGGATTGCAAATTTTGTCTTGATGAGTTATGGCACGGGCGCTGTTATGTCTGTGCCTGCACATGATCAGCGGGACTATGAATTTGCTAAGAAATACGCCATAGCGATTAAGCAAGTTATCTTTTCTACTAGCGGTGCTGAAGATAGCATTGCTGAGCAGGCTTTTACCGAGAAAGGTATATTAAAGAATTCTGCCGAATTTGATGGTTTAACTTCGGTTGAGGCGGTCAATGCGATTGCTGATAAGTTAGAAAAAGAGCAGAAAGGCCAGCGTAAAACTAATTTCCGCTTGCGTGATTGGGGCGTTTCTCGGCAGCGTTACTGGGGCGCTCCGATTCCTATTATTTATTGTGATGATTGCGGTACCGTGCCTGTTCTTGAGGAGAATCTACCTATTGAATTACCTAAAGATGTAGTTTTAGACGGCTCTAATTCACCACTGGCGACCCATGATGCATTCTTGCATGTTGATTGCCCGCAATGTGGCAAAGCTGCAAAGCGTGAAACAGATACGTTTGATACCTTTATGGAGTCTTCCTGGTATTTCGCGCGTTTTGCTAGCAGCAAAGCAGATTCAATGCTCGATAAAAGTGCTAAATACTGGTTGCCTGTTGATCAGTATATTGGCGGTATTGAGCACGCGATTTTGCATTTACTCTATGCGCGTTTTTTCACTAAATTAATGCGTGATGAAGGCTTGTTAGTCTGTGATGAACCGTTCAAAAATCTATTAACTCAGGGCATGGTGTTAATGGATGGAACTAAAATGTCTAAGTCAAAAGGTAATACCGTTGATCCTGAGCATTTAATAGCTGAATATGGCGCTGATACGGTACGTTTGTTTATTATGTTTGCCGCACCACCTGAGCAATCTTTGGAGTGGTCTGATAGTGGTGTGGAGGGCAGTTTTCGATTTTTAAAGCGTTTATGGCGGCAAGTATACTTGCATGCCAGTAATGGCGCTTTAGTTCCTGTTTTGGATAAGCAAAAGCTCAGCAATGTAGCAAAAGACCTGCGTAGGCAGTTGCATAATGCCATTGAAAAAGTGACCGATGATATAGGTCGTAGACATCATTTTAATACTGTTGTTGCAACCAATATGGAGCTATTAAATAGTTTAGCTAAGTTTGATGAGCAAGGCGATAATGCTGTCGCAGTGCGTCAAGAAGTAATGGAAGCCATAGCCTTAATGCTGTATCCGATTGCACCGCATATTTGTCAGAAATTATGGCTAGGTTTAGGCAAAACTGAAGATATTAACCGGCTGTGGCCTGTTGTTGATGCTTCAGCATTAGTGCAGGATGAAGTGCAAATGATGATTCAAGTCAATGGTAAGTTACGCGGCAAAATTAGGGTGGCAACGGATGCAAGCAAAGAAACAATAGAGGCGCTTGCTTTGGCTGAGGAAAATGTCGCGCGCTTTATTGATGAGCAGCCGGTGAAAAAGCTGATTATCGTCCCTAAAAAATTAGTAAGTATCGTTATCTAAAGGTATTGAAAAGTATGATCACTAAAAAGAGCGTTGTTTTTATGCTGATGTTTTTGCTAACGGCTTGTGGTTACCATTTGCGAGGCGCCATTGAACTACCTGAAGCGTTGCAGAAAATTTATGTGCGTGGTGCTTCGGCAGAATTAAGCAATGCTATTGCGGTCACCTTTCGCTCTGCGTCAGGTGAGTTAGTGGCAACAGCCGCTGAAGCCGGCATGATTTTAAATGTGATTAACGAAGATTATCAGCGCCGTACTATTTCAATAGATTCTTCGGGATACTCTAATGAGCATGATCTCGTGTATCGCTTGACCTTTGATTTGCTAGATAATCAAGGTGCAGTGTTAATTTCTGCGCAAACGATCGAGGTATCTAAATCCTATTTTAATACACAAAGTAGTGATACTGTGTTGTCCAAAGGCAATGAAGAAGCGGTCTTGCGTAAAGAGCTTTATAGTCAGGCCGTGCGTTCCGTTATTGATAGAGCCAGAGCTAAATTAAAGAAAACCTTGCCATAGTGTGGTTAAAAACTGAACAATTACCCGCGGCATTAGCTAAAAAGCTTGCTCCTATTTATTTTTTAAGTGGTGATGAGCCACTGCAATTAGGTGAATTGGCTGATGCTGTCAGGCAAGCGGCTAAAAGGGCAGGTTATGATAGCCGAGAAGTACTAACGGTTGATGCTAGTTTTTCCTGGGCTGATTTTTCCCAGGCAGCCGATTCAATGTCAATTTTTTCAGAAAAAAAAGTCATTGATTTACGCATGCCTGCTTGTAAGCCTGGTGCTGAAGGTAGTAAAGCTTTAGTGAATTATTGTGAGCGCTTGCCTGAAGATACCTTGTTATTAATTAGTGCAGGTAAACTGGAAAAGGCTGCTAAAAAATCAAAGTGGATGACGGCACTAGAAAAACACGGTGTTGCTGTGCAGGTTTGGCCTTTAGAAGGAGCTGCTTTAGTGCAATGGTTGCAGCAGCGATTGCAGCATAGAGGTTTGCTGGTAGAAAGATCGGGTGTAGCTATTATTGCTGCGCGGGTGGAAGGAAATTTATTGGCCGCTGCTCAGGAAATAGAAAAGCTATATGTCTTGTATGGCCAAAGCGCTGTTTCTGATGCGCAGATTCAAGACGCTGTCGCAGATGGCTCGCGTTATGATGTATTTAATCTAGTCGATGCCGCTTTATCGGGGCGAGTCGAGCGTGTGTTAAAGATATTCTCAGGCTTGCAGCACGAAGGAATACCTGCGCCGATTGTGCTTTGGGCTTTGGCGCGAGAAATGCGCAATCTGATTCATATTAAACGGCAATTAGACGCGGGACAGGCGCAAAATACTGTTTTTATGCACTATCAAGTTTGGGGGGATCGTCAGAAATTGGTCAATCATGCCTTAGCTAAGCTTAAGCAGAACAATTTAATGCTAGGTTTATTACTTGCGGCTCAGGCGGACAGGCAAATTAAAGGCGCACAGTCAGGGGACTGTTGGGCAAGTTTACTACAAATTGCTTTAATGCTGACAGGCAAGGATATTCATGTGCCATCAGTGTCATTTTAAGGTAAAAATAAACTAAAGCTTGCCCCACCCAATCGGCTGTCATTAGTGGTGCTAATATAGCCCAATTTATTGCCATTGCTATGTAAGTTAGCAATGACCGAAACAAAATATAAACCTAAACCTGTATTTCCTGTTTTAAAATTTACCTTATCGGTACGCAGGAGATTGTCTGGAAAGCCGGCGCCATCATCTTCAATTCTAAAGTACACGTAGCCATCTTGTTGACCTGCTGAAAGAATTATTTTTTTATGGCTATACCGTTGGGCATTATTCAAAATTGAGTTAATTGAATTGCAGATTAAATTAAAATCACAGTAGCAAAGCAGATCCTCATTGCATTCAATTTGCAAATTTACATCGCTTAAGTCAAAGAGTGATGCTTGTTGAGCTTTGATATCATTTAGAATTTCACTAACTGAATATTCATCAATATCTAGGGTGAAATTTTCTGCCTCAATTTTATATAAAGTAAGTAACTGAATTAGGTTGTTATTCATGCGACTCGCTTCAAACTCTAACTGCAAGATATGTTTATTCTTAGTATTGGTTTGCTTAAGTTGCTGGATAAGTTCGCTGATAACCGTTAGTGAATTTTTTACATCATGAATGGAGGAGCCAAGAATGGCTGAGAAGCTTGTTGGTGTTATTGGTGAGTAATTCATTTTATTGGTGGTTTATTCATGCTATGTACTAATTTGGCATATTCCATTTGGATACTATTGAGCTTGCGTTGGGTGACTCCTAGTTTTTTTGCTTTGTCAATATAAAATTTTGCTTCTGTCATATTCTCTTTGGTGCAGCCTGACGCTTTAATATTATGTAATATAATTTTAGTCATATTAAGAATAATGGTTTTATTGTCTGGCATAGTTTTAAATGCCTTAGCAAAAACGGCAATAGCTTCGATAAACTTTTTTTGTTTATAAAGTTTTACACCTTCATTATTAATATGAATCAGCTCTTGCCGCGTGGTATTAATTAATTCCTCGGCGTGACTTTCACGACCAATAGCGCTATACATTGCATTGATATTATTAATAAAATTATCGTCATCAATATGGCTTTTGATTAGTTTATTGATAAGCTCGTCAGCTATTACTTCTTGGTTGTTTTGATAGCAAACTTTGGACATTTCTAGTTTAATTTCTTTATCCAATATTTGATCGTATTGCTTACTAATACTTAATGCCTCATTGAACGTTGCTTCTGCTTGTTCTACTTCGCCCATACTTTGGTATATTTCACTTTGAGCAATAGCGGCACGTAATTCTGCGCTAGGATCGTTAGGAAACTCTTTGCACATGGTTTGTAAGATTTCTAGTGCCTCGATTTTTTTATCTGCTTTTTTAAAGATCTGGGCTAAATTAGCAAAGTCGTAAGAACTTTTGTGTACCGAATACTTACCTAATAAGATTGCAGCTTGACACGCGGTTTCGGCTGTTTCTAAATCACCGGTTTTATTGGTGGCAATCGTTGCTAGTTTACGTTGTCTTAAAATAGTTTGTGGTGATAACTGCACTGCTTTATGCAAAGCCTCTTGTGCTTCTATATATTGTTCAGTGGCTTCATAGGATTGAGCCAGTAAGTCATAAGCTTCCATGGTCATGGGATATTTGCTAATGATTTCCTGAAAAATGCCAATCGCCTCTTTGATGTTACCTTGTAAATAATTGATTTGGGCTGCCCCAAGCAAAGCCCAGTTAAGTTCTCTTTGCTCTAGAATATCTTGGTAAATATGCTGAGCGGTTGAGTAATCTTGAGTATGAATGGCTAATTCGGCCCGTTTTTTTAATACCGAGGTCTGCATTTTTTTGGGGCTGCTCACTAATAATTGATCGCAATATTTAATGGCTAAAGGATAGTTTTCAATATCGATAGCGGCATCGACTTGCTTAAACATCTGTTTTCGTGCAAAAGTGCGCTCTAAGCGAGTAAGTAAGAGTTGTGCCGTAAAAGGTTTGGTTAAATATTCGT
>JACUUF010000140.1 GCA_014859465.1 Methyloprofundus sp. | reverse complement strand
TTCACCGCAAAACGGATTTCAGCCGCGTTTAAATTATCCGGGTGCGAATAGGTCGCATCACTGATTTTTAATAAGCGTAACGGGTCGTCAGTAATAGCATTGTAAGCTAATAAGCGTTTTTGTAATTTATCGCCTTCGCCGCGTGGCACATCACGGTTGGCATCAACTCTACCAGGTAACGGGTTGCCGTCATTCAACGCATTCAATAACGCCGTGCGTATCGCGCCTTTAATCGAACTGCCGGCAAAATAAGGCGTTTGCTTATAGGGATTAAAGGCATGGCGGGCGATGTTGAGTTGATTGTTTACCTTTTTGCCACCGCCTTCGTGTTGCGCTGTTTGACCAATCCGTGATCGATAGAATTTTTCTAATGCCTCGGACAACGGCAGGCTGTGTGTCGCCTGTAGCTGCAATTTATCTTTTTTGCTGTGGATAAATGTCTGTAATTTCTTAATGCCGTTATCGCCTTGTTCTTCGGCGATTTTGGCTAAAGCGTTCTTTTCAGGCAGGGTCAACGCCAATAACAAACCTTCTTCTGAAAAATGATGCAATAAACCGCCGTCGATAACGTAATTGGTCGGGTAATAATCTTCGCCACAACCGATATGAACCGGACTTAAGGTTGAAATCGTGCAGCGCGTGGTATTTAAAAATGCCTTGCTCATAATGCCATCTCCACAGGATATACAGGCGCGTAACCTTGATGCACGGTGGCATTAATGGTTTTAGAAACGCCTGTTATGCCTTGCCCTATAAAGCCTTGCGCCTGATTAACCGTTTTTGGCGTTAAAACCGCGCCGGTCGCTGCCATTAACACGGGATTTTTAAACACGCCGCCGTTTTGATGCACCGCCATGTCGCCATGCCGACCAAAGCGTGTTAACACTTGATAATAACAACGTTGCGCGTGCCAACTTAAGTTTTGCGGGGTACACGATGCCAAGGTCAGCCATGCATTCGGATGTTTAACGGTGGCAGGAGCAGACAGCGTTGGCGTGAGTTCAATTTCAAATTTCCCCAGTCCGCAACTGGCTTCTTTGCCGTAACCGTGCAAGCCTATCCACTGTAATGCTTCGAGCAATTCGGCTGCATCTAAACGATCATCATCTAATTCAACTATCAGCGAAAGCTTAATCTCGGGGTGATACCAGAACGTCTGCCGTTGAAAGGGCGAAAAACCTGAATCACCGCCGGTTGTACCGGTTTTTCGATTCAAACTGTTGTGATCTTGTGCTTCGGTTAAACAGTAATGTCCGCTTAAATTTAAGGTTTGCAGCATTTCACTTTCAGTCAATGCTGCCGGCGCCCATTCATTCAACGGTTTCCTCAAAACTGATTCGGGTAACCATTTTTTAGCTTTTTGTATTTTGCGTAATTTGGTGTCATTTTCAAAACCTAATAAATCACCCGGCACGGTTGGACGCGGCAAAAAACCGTGTGGCATGGCATCAGAAATCACCATAAACGGCTCATTTTCAGTATAACCCGCTAATAATGAGGTCAATTTTTCTGCACCGAAACAATGTCGTATCGCCCAGCAACATTGCCCAAATAAGGTATCGCCAGCCAACGGAGTAGCGAACGCGGTTTTAGGCGTTAATGTAAAAATAAGCCGTTCCATGTTATGCCGCCTTGAAAGGGTCAATTGTATCCAAACGCGCTTGTAAATCAGCATCGTCAAGTTTAAATTTGATTTTGCCGTAACCGCGTGAACCCGAACCGCCTATGCCGTCGAGTTCCAACAGTTTCAAACCCGCCAGTACGGTTTCGATAAAGGCATGTTCCTTGTCATCAAGAATTTTTATACCCAGTTTAAAATCAAATAGCGCATCAGCTGGCACCCGTTCGGTTTGACGGGGATTATCGGCCGTACCGGTAATGCGGTTAATGGTGTTTTCACTTTTGGCTTCGGTGTAAAGCCAGTTGTTAAGGTCGACTTTTTCCAACCATGCTGCACTTAAGCCGCAATCCCAGAATGAAAGCCGGGTAATGCCGATTTCTTCGGCTTTAGCATCGTTTTTGGTATCGCCTGCCGCGCCGAATAAACGGATGAGTGTTTCAGCGTGTTGTTTTTTTTCGCCGGTTAAGGTGTCCAACAAGCTGATAGAAACCGGCTTTCCCTGACTTTCTCCGACTAAACCCGCCCGCCATTCCAGCAAGCTGCGCATTTTGCCTTTTAAGCTAGACCCCGGAATATAAGGCTGCCCGGTATGCGGATGTTTAATTACACCGTTATCGATGCCGCCGATATGGACTTCTTCATTGCCTGCGCCGATGTGCAAACCGGTGATTAATTGGATTTGTCCGGTGATTTGCTTCATTGCTTTGAGTTGCATAATGGTTTCCTTGTGCTTGTTATTTAGGTTTGTGCATTTTGTAAAAGCCCATGAAGGCTTCAAAAAACAATTTGCAGGTTTCAAACGATGCTTTATTTTCCGTCAGTTGCCCCAAGCAATGGCGCATCAGTTTGACGAAATTATCATCGACCAACTTGCGTCCGCTGGCGTAAGCGACTTTGGCATTGAGCATTTTTATCAGCGGCAAATATTCAGGGTATTTTTGCGGGTTTTGTTTGATTTTTTGATCCCACATGCACAACTCGTCGTAATACTTACGCAGTTGTGTTGATTTATTGGCGTCTCGACTGTCCGAACTCGCAATACATATTGCTGTTTCATTGGCAATTTCGTCGTACAACTTGGGGCTAATCTCAGCAAATTTAATCGTCGCTACATTTAATTCCATTACTTTCTCCTGGTTTTGATCTCTGTGTTGATAAAGATAAGCGTGCAAAGACATTCGATAGCCCCTTATCAATTATTTTTAATGCTCTCTTTTTATTCTGCGGCCTTGACAAAATCCCCCCGTTCCAAAATTTGATCCAGATGAAAATCACATTGATCATTCCAGAAAATACGTTTATTTTTAAATGCAACTTTTTTAAATAATTCATTGTTATATAAAGGCTTGTAGCAAGAAATCCGTTCTAGTTCGGCCTTAACGTCAAAATCAATAATCGAATCATCGTCTAAATAAACGCGCACAATATAATTATCTTTAGGTTCAACATTAATCAATTTCATAAAAATACCGCCTCATCGTCTTTATATTCGGCGTGTATGTGTGGCATGTTGTGTTTTCCGGAATCGTAAAAATACATCATGATTTGAATGCCATAAAAAACAGATATGGTCGGCATTTAATTTTGCTCCCGATGTTGATAAAGGTAGGCATGTAGCGCAATGCGATAACCGCCGCCAAATTTTTTAATGCCCTTTTCGCCAATGTCTTCGACCAAATGCAGACAGGCGCGTTTTTTATCTTCGGTTTTTTTTATGCCACGATTGCCTGCGATGAGCCGGTAAGTGCGGTAATGCAATTGCGAACGCCACAGCGCGTTTTCTGGCTTATCAGGATTTGCCGCCATGTCGGTTAAACGCAATAAGCCGTAAATATAGCCGGTTGAAAGCGCGTAATGTTTACGCAAAAATTCCAGATGTTCAGTGGCGTTATGTTCTACGTTAAGCAAACGGTCAAAATCAACCCAACTCACGGTTTGCCCGAAGCACGTCACCGCATTTTTGCCCGGATGCGCTTTGGCTTGTTCCAAAGCGTCTTCGCCCATAACCGCCAGCTGGTGAATAGGAATTTTGGGTTTGGTGACGCTGAGTCCCGCCGAAAAATGAATGCTTGCATTATTCGCTACATAACGGCTGAATTCGCTTTTTAATTCAGCGGCTAACAGCATTAATTGTTTCCACGAACCCAACAAAAAGAAATCATCGCCGCCCGCGAAAACAATGTAGGTGTTGGGATATTTCGTTTGGCACAAATACGGCAAATACACCGCAAAAAAGTTATTCACTTGCCGTGATAACGCGGCCATTTTGGCAAAGGTCGGTTGCTCTAAACCACTTTGAAACATCAGTCCCAAATCATCAATATCGCCTTTTAAAACGGCTAAGGCACGAATACCTAACCATTTTTGGCTGTCGTTATCCCAGCTCAAATCCTCGCAAGCTAGGTAATTCAAGGTTTTTGGCGCATTGATATTGATTTCGTCATCAATTTCACAGTTTTTATATTTTGGATTTTCCCATTCGCTGTGATTTTGGAAATAAGGCACATAGCCACTGATATTGCGCCGCGCATAACCCTTCCATAAGGCCTGATCTTCTTTATCTACTGAACTGAAATCAAACACACGGCGAATGTTGCCGTTATCGACTTCCCTGCCAAATTTACCACTATCGCCCTCCGAACCCGTAAATTGAATACTGTAACCAAATAATGGGATGGTTAAGCTGTCTAATCCTGTTAACGGTTCACGGGTAATTAACAAACGCTTTTGTTTGACTAACCAAGTCCCGATGTTAATTTGATCTTGCGCCAATTCACTGGGTTTATTTTTTCCTGCCGCTGGAGCCTTGTCATTCACTGTACAGACGCCAAAATCGGCATTGAAGCTGCTCAAATAATCTTCAAACACTGCGGGCGCGTTAATATCACTACACAAATCAAAGTGGCTGTATTTACTGCGTTCCAGTTTTTTGTGTAACTCTGCCATTAGGGCTTTAAAACCCTGCTTTTCTTTTGAAAAAACAAAATCATCACAGGTAGCGGCTTGCCATGCCAGACCTAAACCCGATTGTCCGTAACTGTTGGCTAAAAACCAATCATTAAAGGTTTTCTGTACAGAGTTTAAAACGGCTTTGGTTTCTTCAGTATGGGGTGCAACGATTAAAAATTTCCCTGCCGCGTTAATGATTTGGCTGGTTGACGGCAGATTTAACGCTTCTAAAACCGCTAATGCCGCACATTCGGTAATCAGTGACACATAAAACGAACGACCGCGCAATAACTTCGCCGCTTTTTTGGTGCTGTCACCGCCTTGCGCGAAAATAAAATCCTGAATGCCAAAAAAATCACCTTGAATGAGCAATAATTTTTCCTCATTCCAATCCAAACGTTCGCGCATATTCACGGTTGCCTGTTTAGCATCATCTTTACGATCATGATGATAACGCCACAAGGCGACAGTCAGCGCAGCTACGGCTTTGGAATGGTCATACAGCGATACATCCGGCTTGGCGCCAAATGCGGTAGCAGACGGAATGCTGTGTGTATAGGTTTGCCAGCAACTGTCAAAATGATCCAGCCATAAAGGCAGTTGCTTACGGTGCGAAGATGGAATGTCTTGTAAGCCTGTTTTAAATTGTTCCCAAAGTTTTAGATATTCGTCTTGCGCGGCTTTATCATCTTTAGTTTCACAGTCTTTCGCTTGAATGGGAAAAATTGAAGCCGGGCTTAACGGTTTGAGTGCATAGCGATAGGAAAAATTCTCATCTTTTTTACCGACTTGTTCAAACAACGTCAGTTGCCGACTTTGATAATGGTTTTTTTCTTCGGCTTGGTTGTATTTTTCAAAGGCTTCACGCTCAAAGCCGGAGGCAACACGGTCTGCAGTGGCAATAATCCACTGCAAAAAGGTGTCGGGGTTATGGTGCGCGGCGGCGGCATTGATGAGTGAATCATCCACGTTGGAGGTAAGCCAACTACCAAAGGGATAAACATTATCGCCGACTAAGTCAGGCGCGTGTTCTTCTAAAATATCAACTGCCATGCCGGTATAAGCCGCATGAACATGACTAAACCAACCTTTGTCATGTTCATACTTTTTGTGATAAGGGCAATATCTTTGTTTATTGTCCTCCAGCACTTGCGGCTCTACGTTAATTTTTGCACGCTCGGCAAACTTACCTATATCGTGAAGAAAACCTGCTAATGCCATACGGCATGAGGCGTGTAAAATATCGTCCTTACTCATTTTATCTCCTGGCTTAGTATTTAAAGGTAGATCACTTGTTCTTCGGTTAAGGCAATATGGTAATGCCGGTTGTTATTACCGCCGCTACTCTGCGGAATAAAAGATTTTGCAAATTGGGCTCCTAATGCTTTTTTAAAATCTTTTTTAACCGCGCTGATACGTTCCGACAGCCATTGACTGGACATGCCGTTTTTTAAAGTTTCGCGGGTGCGGCCATCGTCTTTAAGCGGCTTTGCCTGTTGGCCATATAACGCTAAAAACTCATCGGCATAGTCACGATTGTCGTCGATCATCCGTTTGATGGGTTCGCCATCAAGCGAATGTTGCAGCAGCCAAAGGTAAAAGGCATAGTTGACGTCAGTTAAGCCGATGTTTATGTCATTAGCCTGAATACATCCTTCACTCAGATTAATCTGCAAACAAGGTTGCGCTTCAATCTGCCGGGCAAATTTAACGCTCTCATTAAAGCCGGTTTTGCCTTCCAATAAATGCTGCGGTATGCCGCCACGCATCCTGACAAAGGGGATCTCGGCCAGCATGACTTTTGCATCTTGGGTATCTAAAGATTTATTATCCTTATCGTAAATAACCCGGCTCTCTGGCGTTGGATAAAAAAAGTCGCGTAAATTTTCATATTTTTCAGTCACTAAAACATGCGACAGCCGGTCTTGCGGCCTGCCATACAAGCTTAGTGCATAACCCAGATAATAACCCATCGTTTTGCGTCCGCCGGCTATGGAAACGTGTAACGCGACGTTTTCATCAGCGGTTAATTGACTCACCATATGGGTTATGAAATCAGCTGCCGCTTCGTTTTGGGACGGTGTCTTAATGTCATCTAGGCGATTGCCTTGTTGATCTTCAATAACATAAATATGCGCCGCATCGAATTGAATTCCCGGTAATTGATAGTCCCGACATAATTGATGAAACTGCCCGGAGTTAGGGTGTAATAACTGCAATTTGGCCTGATGACTGCCGATACCCGTGGTTATCAAATGTACCTCGGTAGGTATAAAAGCCATATCCTGATCGGTAACGGCAATCGCATACAGGGTTTCAGTCACTATTTGTGGCGACATGCCACTGACTGCTAACAGGATTCTTCTTGAAAATTCATGGGGTTGTTTCATTACAGCTTCCTTTTTTATCTATTTATGGGCATGAATTATCTCTATCAATAAATAAATTCCCCTAAATACTAAAAGATATTGCAATTGTGGTTGCTTAACATACAGAATTTGTAGCTACCAAATATTATTTTTTAGTTGCTTGCTCAATACCGGTACTATTTATTTCAGTCGTTTTAGTAACGCCAACTCAAAAGGGATATTTTTTATTTCTTGATCATTTAATACCTTTCCTTCTGGCAAGCGTTCCAATAAACGTAAAATTAATGCCTGATCACCAAATTCCATCGTAATATGAATCCGATTAACGGGAATATCCATGGCTAATAATCGCGTTAACATATCGGCGCTCGCCGCATGTCCAATAGCAGAAACATAGCCCTTAGCCAATAGCTCACGCGCTTTATCTATTGATAACGGCCCCTCAAATCGCCAATCACCGTAGCTTGTTAATACCGGGGTATTTATAATATACAGGGTCATATTTTTACCTTAACAATAATTGAGCTTGTGCACTGTTGATAAAATATATCGTTTCTGTGTTAAGCGAGACTCATTAAAACACATATATCTGAAAAAATAAGGCTCAACAAATTTGTCACTTAATTTCGTAAATGAACTATGTTCACTTAGCCGTTACTTGGCTAAGAATTGACTTTCACTCGATTTTAGATAAAAAACAATAATCTGGCCTCCCAAAGCGCCTCTACTGTTTGTGCTTTCTGAATCGGTTCAAAGCCTTGCTCAGGTAAGCTATGCTTTAACCAAGGTCTGTCTATCAGATTAGATGAGTGCTCCGGCCATATTGTTTTGACAGGATCTAGGGGGTTTAGAATAAAAGTCTTAATCCCTTCTGATTCAGGGCATGTTTCAAACTTAGGGCAGGATCGTATGGTGATCCCGCGGCTGTGTCTTAATCCCTTCTGATTCAGGGCATGTTTCAAACAAATCTCAATGGAAAAGGTGGTGATGTGCAGCTGGTCTTAATCCCTTCTGATTCAGGGCATGTTTCAAACTAATCGTTGATGCTCAGAAAATCGTAGATGAAGCGTCTTAATCCCTTCTGATTCAGGGCATGTTTCAAACGTACAGCTGAACAGAAATCAGCAGGAACAGTTGAGTCTTAATCCCTTCTGATTCAGGGCATGTTTCAAACCAAGCGAGCAAGTATATTTGACTATGCTAGCAACGTCTTAATCCCTTCTGATTCAGGGCATGTTTCAAACGGCTTATCAGTATATGAAGACGCAAGTAGCGAAGTCTTAATCCCTTCTGATTCAGGGCATGTTTCAAACATATCTGGATGGCGAATTCGTACATATTAATGATGTCTTAATCCCTTCTGATTCAGGGCATGTTTCAAACAGTTAACAACAATCTTTTAGTTGACGATTTAACCGTCTTAATCCCTTCTGATTCAGGGCATGTTTCAAACACAAAAAAAAAGAAGTGACGAACCTAGATGTACTGTCTTAATCCCTTCTGATTCAGGGCATGTTTCAAACTGCGTTAATGCAGGCGCTTCAGCCACCGCATAATGTCTTAATCCCTTCTGATTCAGGGCATGTTTCAAACGCACAATATCAGGTCTACAGTGCTACCAGCTATTGTCTTAATCCCTTCTGATTCAGGGCATGTTTCAAACGTAGCGGTGAAGAGCTAATGATATTTGAATCTGAGTCTTAATCCCTTCTGATTCAGGGCATGTTTCAAACTCATCGAACAATATCAAACAATTAAAAAACCGATGTCTTAATCCCTTCTGATTCAGGGCATGTTTCAAACTCTAAAGGTCGGCCGTCATCCGACGCACGTCATGTCTTAATCCCTTCTGATTCAGGGCATGTTTCAAACTCAATGTTGGGTTCGATTACGGGTATTTTTAAAGTCTTAATCCCTTCTGATTCAGGGCATGTTTCAAACTATGTTCCGGCGACTTTCCTAGCCGTCGTTGAGATGTCTTAATCCCTTCTGATTCAGGGCATGTTTCAAACACTGAACCCGCGCCCAGTCGGTCAACTGCGGTAAGTCTTAATCCCTTCTGATTCAGGGCATGTTTCAAACCGCGCGTTGCTAATTCACC
>JACUUF010000139.1 GCA_014859465.1 Methyloprofundus sp. | reverse complement strand
TCGAACAACACTTCGAAAACAGCTACGGAATCTTTGCGGGAGACGCCGAACACCAAGCCACGCTCAAATTCACTCCTTACCTAGCAAGATGGATCAAAGACGAAACCTGGCATCCGCAACAAATTGGCCAATGGTTAGAACACGGCAGCTACCAACTGCAACTGCCCTATCAACACGACCCCGAATTGCTGCAAGACATTCTAAAATACGGCGATCAAGTCGAAATTCTGCATCCCCAGCAACTAAAACAAAACCTCATCAACCAACTACAAAAAACACTAACGATCTACTCCAGTGACAAAATTTGTCACGCAGGGGTGATAAGTTAATACTTAACAGTTACTAAGCCGGAAAATAAATGCTTAATAGAATGCGAAAAAGAATAAACCAGCAACCCAATTCTGAAACACTCAATCTCTCAGGTTGTCTAGCTAAAACGTGGAAGCAAACAGATGGCCAAGTTTTTGCGGGTAGAGACGTGTTTAGTCATTGTTTAATTGTTGGGCAAGTGGCGCAAACTTTAATTAATCAAATGCCCGATTGGTTGCGTGATGCTTTTTTTCCGCAAGGTTCAGCGTTGATCGCGGCTTGCCATGATGACGGTAAGGTGAGTCCTACGTTTCAGCGCAAAATCTACATAAATCTCAGTCAAACGCCCTCTGATATTTGGTCTGTTATACAAGGTGCGAGTTTGGATGAAAATAAACTATGGGGAGGTCATGCCGGTGTCAGTCAGGTGACGCTAGATGAAATCAAAGTAGGCAAGTACATTGCAGAAATTGCCGGACAGCATCATGGCTGGTCGCCTAATATTGGCGCAAGACAAGCCAATTCTGAAGTGTTTGGTGGTGATGCGTGGTTGGGGAAACGCGTTGAGTTGATTGAACAACTTAAAGTGGCGATAAATCAAGAGTTTCCCAAGGTTGAAAATGAGCTTCAAGCAAAACTTATCGCAGGCCTAACCACGGTAGCCGATTGGATTGGGTCGGGTAACTTGTTCGATAACCCAGCGGAAGATTGGCAACCGAAAGTGCAGCAAGCGATAGAGCAAGCAGGTTTTATTTCCCCAAAAATTAAGCTCAAATTGAGTTTTGAACAAATTTTTAAATTTTCACCCAGAGCAGCACAGAGTCAGTTATTCGAGTTAGCTAACCAACCCGGCATTTATATTTTAGAAGCCCCAATGGGTTTGGGTAAAACGGAAGCAGCACTTTATGCGGCGTATAGTTTGCTCGAACAAAACAAAGCCACGGGCATTTATTTTGCGCTTCCGACACAGCTCACTTCTGAAAAAATCCACGAGAGGGTTACGACGTTTCTGCAAGCGATACTTGAAGACGATTCATTGCATGGCATCCCGATTTTATTACACGGCCAGGCCTGGTTAAAACAACAAATGGGTGAAGATGCCGCGCCGGGTGGTGAATGGTTTAGTCAGGGTAAAAAAGGCATTCTTGCCCCATTTGCTGTCGGCACGATAGATCAAGCTTTAATGGCAGTATTACACGTTAAACACGGCTTTGTTCGCACCTTTGGCTTGGCGGGTAAGGTGGTGATATTGGATGAGGTGCATACTTATGATGCCTACACCGGCACCGTCATGGACGAACTGGTCGATGCTTTGCGTCAATTGCACTGTACCGTCATTATTCTAAGCGCAACCCTAACCCAAGAACGTCGCCAGACGTTACTAAAAACGCAGGTTGTTGAGAATCGTTATCCTTTAATCAGTGGTTTATCGAATTCTAAATTGACGGAAATTCCTGTTGATTCAAACGAACAAAAAAGCGTTGCTATCAAAATAGAACCAGAAACGGATAACGCGTTAGAAGAGGCGCTGATACGCGCCGAGCAAGGCCAACAGGTATTGTGGATTGAAAACACGGTTGCACAAGCGCAAGAGATCTTCTTAACGCTTTCCGCCCGTGCTGCTGGATTGGGGGTTGATACAGGATTACTCCATTCCCGATTTACCCAAGCCCACCGTCAACACAATGAGCAAAAATGGGTGACCTTATTTGGCAGGACCGGTTGGTCGCAGCGCCGAACAATGGGGCGCATTTTAGTGGGCACACAAGTGCTGGAGCAGTCGTTGGATATTGATGCCGACTTTTTGGTCACGCGCCTTGCACCTACCGATATGTTGTTACAGCGTTTTGGACGTTTGTGGCGGCATGAAAACCCGCAGCGCCACCCACAAGCTAAACAGCAGGCCTGGTTGCTCGCACCAAAATTAGAGGAAGCGATTGAAAACCCGGAAAAAGCTTTCGGTGCTACAGCGAAGGTTTACGCACCCTATGTGCTTTGCCGCACATTAGAAGTTTGGCAAAATCGAACACAAGTCACTCTTTCGCATGATATACGGCCACTGATTGAGGCAACGTACCAGAGTCGAAACGAACAAGGGGTGCTTGCTAGCTATTTACAGGATATTGAAAAAAAACGCCGAACATTACATCAATTGGCTTTGCAAGGAATGAGTGCGATTGGTCTCGCAAAACCGGATGAAGCTGTGACCACTCGCTATTCCGAACAGGAGATGGTAGAAGTTTTGCTCTTTAAGCAAATCGAAATCAATCAAACCTATCAAAACCAAAAAGGCACTTGGTTTACCTTTAGTGAGGGGGAATCTGAGTTTTATCCGCACAACGGTCGCGCTTTTGGGCATCAAAAATGGCGTGAGTTGGCCGCCAAACTGCAAATGAATCTGGTTAAGGTCGCGCAGCAGAACGCCCCCAAACCGGTATTGCAATCCTCATTGTCAGGGTTAAAAGACTATATCTATCTTGGGCATCCTGAGCAATCTGATGCCAAAGTCAGAGTGGCTTTAATTCGAGATGATGATCAACTCACAGCAGTGGATGGTAATACGGCTATCAATGATAAAAACGAACTTAGTTATAACGACTGGATGGGTTACCAATCCAGAAAAAAACAATAAAGAGGGAGGGGGGCTAGAAAAGCAAAGCAATATGCGCAGTCCACTACCTTGTCTGAATAAGAAAAAAAATAAAAGGAGAGCACATGATAGAAAACCGATTTAATTTAATAGATGAACCTTGGATTCCGGTGGTGGACGTCGGGCGAGTCAGCCTGAAAGAGATTTTCACTAATTCCA
The DNA here is from genome assembly GCA_014859465.1 of Methyloprofundus sp. Taxonomy (GTDB): domain Bacteria; phylum Pseudomonadota; class Gammaproteobacteria; order Methylococcales; family Methylomonadaceae; genus Methyloprofundus. Next base: position 6,088 of record JACUUF010000139.1, on the reverse strand, counting down.
AGCTTAAAGCCCTAGGCGGTAATCCGGTGCAAAAAATTGCCCTGACCAAATTGCTGTTAGCGATTGCGCAAAGTGCCAACACGCCTGACGACACCCAGGCCTGGTCGGAATTAGACTCAGATGGATTGGCGAAAGCCTGTTTGGACTATTTAGAAAAATGGCACGACCGTTTTTATCTCTATGGCGAACAACCCTTCTTGCAAATATCCGCAATTGTCAAAGCCGCAGTTCAACCGTATGGCGCAGTATTGCCCGAAATAGCCACAGGAAACACGACTGTTCACACCCAAATCCAACAAGAAAAAACACTGGATGATGCCGACAAAGCTTTATTGGTGTTGCAATTGATGGGATTTGCTTTGGGTGGCAAAAAAACAGATAACACCGCCGTATTAACCGACGGCTATCAAGGAAAAACAAAACCAGATGGCAAGGCTATGACTGGTAAACCGGGTAGTTCAATCGGATTTATGGGCTTTTTGCATAATTTTCTACAAGGCCAAAACTTGCAATCTTCAATTTGGCTTAATTTGTTTACCCACGATCAAATAAAGCAAATGCGCGTTTTTGAAACAGGTCTAGGTCAGGCTCCTTGGGAGCAAATGCCAACTGGTGAAGACGATGAAGTAGCTAAGAGTTTAAGAAAATCGTTAATGGGACGTTTAATTCCACTCAGTCGCTTTTTATTATTGACTGATGCGGGCTTACATTATTCCGAGGGCATTGCCCACGCAGGCTACAAAGAGGGTATGAGTGACCCAAGTGTCTCGGTGAACTATTCTGGAAAAGACCCAAAAGCCATTTGGGTGGATACCGAAAAACGTCCGTGGCGGATGTTGACTGCTTTATTGAGTTTTATGTCTACGCAAACCAAAGACGTTGTTACTAGCCCTCAATTGGAATTCGGCTTAACACGCGGGGCTAAGCACTCCGATCAGATTGCAATCTGGTCCGGCGGATTGCGGGTGAGCAGTAATGCGGGTGAGCAGTATGTATCAGGCTCGGATGATTTTCTAGAATCGTCCATTTCCATCCCTACCAAATTCATCGGTGCAACTTGGTTTGAACATTTGCAATCAGAAATGACCGAGCTAGATGGCTTGGCAAACAAAATAGTCTATGGTTGCGTGATGGCTTACTACAAGCAACAGCTTGTAGATGGTAGTAATCAGGCGGCACAGGCAAAAAATTTATTCTGGCAACTCTGTGAAAGCCGCTTTCAGGAACTCGTCAATGGAGCAGAAGATGCACAACAGCGCCACGCACTACGCAAAGTGTTTGCCGGTTTTGTGTATCAAGCGTTTGAACTTTATTGCCCCAAAGAAACCGCCCGTCAATTAGACGCTTGGGCGCAGTCTCGCCCGAATTTAAGCAAGTATTTATCACAACAAACACAGCCCAGCAATTTAGCGCCCGCGGCTGAAAAAGTAGCTGAAGTCTAAGGAGGTCGCATGAGTGAACGAAGTCAGAAATTTGTGAATTATATTATCCAACGGGTGCAAGCCCATAAGGGCGATGCGGCTGCCTTGCGTCGTGCCGACAACCCAAACACGGAGTACCAGGCCTGGGAGGTTTTGGCCGGTTTTGGTGTCAAGTTGGATAGCGAAAATGAACGCTTACCTTTCGCAACCATTGCAGCGGACATTGCCCGCGTTAAACCCACTGTCAACGGAAAAGGACAGATCGGACAAGCGATTGCCCGTTGCTATGAAGACGGAAATCAAAGCGAACAGGCCAAAGCCAAGTTACGCCGTTTATTAGCTTGTGATTCCACCAGTGAGGCCTGCCGTATTTTTCGTCCCTTACTGACATTAATTGAATCAAAAGGCGGTACGGCGTTGGATTACGCTAAGTTGTTGGAGGATTTGTTGTGGTTTAGTCACGATGAATCACGCCAACGCATTAAAGCCAAATGGGCGCAAAACTTTTATGGCAAGCACACTGTCGAGGAGGGCGAAAATGAGTGATGACGTTTTAGCTTATGCATCGGTACTGCGTCTGTCGCGTACCGATATTAAAACCCTTAAGGTAACTGATGCCTATAGCCTACACAAACAGGTTTACGGATTATTTGACGATGTGCGTAGTGAGGCCGATAAATCCAACAGCGAAAAAAGCGGCATCTTATGGGCAGATAAGGGCGGCGATTTTCATGCGCGGCAGATTTTAATGTTATCAACCCGCAAGCCTCACCAAACGCCGCAGTTTGGTGAGGTGGACACGCGCATTATTAAACCCGATTTTGTTGAGCATGCGCATTATGGGTTTGAAATCACCCTTAACCCCAGCAAGCGCAATAAACAAACCGGCAAAATCGAGGCCATTCGTAAGCGTGAAGATATTGCACTTTGGGCGATTGAACGAGCTCATAAAAGTTGGGGTTTTGAAATCCACCCAGATCACCTGCAAGTGCAAATTAATCCAGTTTTGCAGTTCGATAAAAACGGCAAAACCATTACTCACAGCCGTGCGCATTTAAAGGGTGAGTTGCGCGTGACCGACCGCGAGCAGTTTATTCAAAGTTTTTTACACGGTATCGGGCGCGGCAAAACCTTTGGGCTTGGTCTATTGCAAGTCGTGCCGCTTAAAGACTAACTCAGCAAACTAACCACTTTATTATTAATATTTTTTGGAGAAATTAACATGACAAACATTAACCCACTAAAAAACACCCGTATTGAATTTCACATTTTGCAGTCCTTTCCGGTGACCTGTTTAAACCGTGATGATGTCGGCGCACCCAAAACTGCCATAGTCGGTGGTGTACCGCGTGCCCGTGTGAGTTCACAAGCATGGAAGCGTCCGGTACGTTTAGCGATGCAGGAATACGGTGTAAAACTGGGTATGCGCACCAAGCATATCGCAGAATTAATCGCCCAAGCTTGCCAAGCGAAGGGTGCAAACGAAGAACAAGCCAAAGCCTGTGGCGAAGTGATAGCCAGTCATATTAGTAAGGATACTTTATTGTTCTTTACTGACACAGAAGCCCAAGCCTTTGCGATTTATGCATCTGAAAATGGGTTTGATGCCACCAAATTAAAAGATAAAGAAACCTTTAAAGTAGCCAAAAAAGCTTTAAACCTAGACGTGGATGGCATTGACATCGCCCTATTTGGTCGTATGGTGGCGCAAGCCGCCGACTTGAATGTGGAAGCGGCTTGCTCAGTTGCTCACGCCATTTCAACCCACAAAGTCGCTAATGAAGTCGAGTTTTTTACCGCGGTCGATGATGACCCAATGCATCTGCGTGAAGATTCAGGTTCTGCGCACATGGGTAGTTTGGAATTTAACTCCGCGACTTACTATCGCTATGTCAGTTTAGATTTAGGCCAACTTTACCAAACTCTAAATGGTCAAAATATGACAGGCGCGATTGAGTCTTTTGTTAAAGCCTTATACGTTGCTGTACCGACCGCGCGCCAAACCACCATGACCGGTTTGTCAGCCTGGGATTATGCCAAAGTGTTGGTGCGAAAAGGTCAAGCTTTGCAAGCCAGTTTTGAAAACCCGGTTAAAGCCAAAGGTGAGGGCTATCTTGCACCAAGCATTGAAGCACTTAATGCCGATTTGGACAAAAAGCAACAAATGGCTGGATCACTTTTTGGAAAATTAGAAGAAATTGAACTTCCGCCAAGCAATATAGATGAACTGATTACCAAGCTACAAGCGCACCTACCTGCACAAACGCAGGAGTAAGACATGACCCAATCAAATAACAGTGATCCTTATGTGTTGCTTTGGTTTGAAGCGCCGCTGCAATCCTGGGGTGCGGATTCCAGATTTGGACGGCGCGATACGTTGAAGTTTCCTACCAAATCCGGCGTATTGGGTTTGGTGTGCAGTGCAATGGGCGCAGGTGGGGAGCAGGTTGAATTGCTTTCAAAATTTGCGCCCCTAGATATGCAAGTCATCAGCTATCGCAAAACCAAACCTAATGGACAAAAGCGCGACAAAGAACCGTTATTGCGTGATTTTCAAATGGTAGGTAGTGGTTATGATGGCAAAGACCCTTGGCAAGATCTGTTGATACCTAAAATGGCAAATGGTAAGAAGCCAAATGGTGCGGGGACTAAAATGACCTACCGCTACTATTTACAAGACGCGGTATTTGCGGTCGCTTTACAAGTGCCTAGCGACTTAGTCGATGACATTGCCAAGGCGTTGAAAAATCCTAATTGGGATATATATCTCGGGCGTAAAAACTGCATTCCAACCGAGTTAGTGTTTCAAGGCCAATTTGCCGGATTTGAACTTCTAAACAACCAGGCCTGGTGGTTTGCACAGCAGAAAAACTTGATTGAAGACTTTCGAGTAGTGCAAGGCGAAATTGAAGGCGATGAGCATCTAACGCTTAACGATGTACCGATTCAATTTGGCGAACACAAAAAATACCGTGATCGCCAAGTGACATTGTTGCATTCGATTGAGGATTTAGTAGATGGCTGAAGATAACCAAGGCACGAAACCCGAAGTCAAACGCCTGTTTATCAAAGTCACCCGCGACAGTCTGCCGCAGGTAAAAGATAAATATCCCTTCATTTATCTCGAACGCGGTCGGTTGGAAATTGATGATGCCAGTGTTAAGTGGATCGACAGCACTGGCAATGTAGTGCGTCTGCCGATAGCGACCTTAAACTGTTTACTGCTCGGGCCGGGCACAAGCATTACCCACGAAGCCGTTAAAGTTACGGCAGCAGCAAACTGCGGAATTTGTTGGGTGGGAGAGGACAGTTTGCTGTTTTATGCCGCTGGACACACGCCCGCATCGGATACCCGTAACCTGCGCCATCAAATCGAACTTTCTGCTGATCCGCTAAAATCGGTCGAAGTGGCAAGGCGACTGTTTGCACGGCGCTTCCCAAGTGCCGACTTAGCAGAAAAAACATTGCAAGAAATGATGGGTATGGAAGGTTATCGAGTGCGTCAACTATACGAAGAAAAAGCACAAGAATATGGTGTGGGCTGGCAAGGACGTAAGTTTGTGCAAGGCAAGTTCGAACTCAGCGACATCACCAATCAAATTCTGACCGCGTGCAATGCCGCACTCTACGGCATCCTAAGTTCAGCCGTCCATTCACTGGGTTATTCACCTCATATTGGTTTCATCCACTCGGGTAGCCCTTTGCCTTTTGTTTATGATCTGTCGGACTTATACAAAGAACACCTCTGTATTGATTTGGCATTTTCATTAACAAAAAGTATGGGTGGGCGCTATAACAAACATAAGGTAGCCAATGTATTTAAAGAACGCGTTATTGAAATGGATTTATTGCAGACGATAGCGCGAGACATTGATGCCATATTAGGAGAAAAAAGTGCTCGTCGTCATCGCAAATGATTTACCGCCAGCGGTACGTGGGCGCATGAAGCTGTGGTTTATTGAGCCTAAGCCTAATGTGTTCGTTTCCGGCATTAAGGATTCTGTCGCCAAAACGGTGGTTGAATACTTGTATGAACATTGCCCAGCAGAGAGCGGGCTGATGATTTTTAGAAGAATGCCAAGTGCACCGGGATATGAAATTCGCGGAATAGGTGAACACAACCGTGCAATAACCGAAATATCTGGTTTACAACTCGTTGTAGAAAAACAAATAACGGACATCTGAATTTTGCAAAACACAATTTATTGTGTTCGAATAAGCGCTCATTAACAACTTGTTGATGTCTTCCCCACGCCCGTGGGGGTGTTTCTATCACCTAGTTGATAAATAGACTGATCAAGACGTCTTCCCCACGCCCGTGGGGGTGTTTCTACTAGGTATTTATTTACTCCTGGTCTCATTGAGTCTTCCCCACGCCCGTGGGGGTGTTTCTGTGTGGCGACAAGCTAAAGCATACAGAAAAGCGTCTTCCCCACGCCCGTGGGGGTGTTTCCGCTATCTCATTTAGTTCGCTCATTCTCAGCCAGTCTTCCCCACGCCCGTGGGGGTGTTTCCTACCGACTAAGTAAAAACTCAACAGTACCGGTGTCTTCCCCACGCCCGTGGGGGTGTTTCCGTCAGACAGCATACCGTTACTGTTGTTCCTGGGTCTTCCCCACGCCCGTGGGGGTGTTTCCGGCACGTGCGCAAAAGTGGTTAAGCGGGAT
>JACUUF010000138.1 GCA_014859465.1 Methyloprofundus sp. | reverse complement strand
TTCTCCTCACCCCAACCCTCTCCAGCAGGAGAGGGAGTAACTTCACTTTTTAATTGATTGTATTTAAAAGTATAAAAGTTGTGTAGATAGCTATGCCTTAATACGCCAAAAGTGCATCAAGCTCACTTAAACTACGACTAATATCAACCGCCTCAAGCATACTTTGCTGTAAGAAATCAAGGATTGCTGGGTTTTTAGCTATCGCCGCATCAATACGCGGATCAGAGCCGCGCTGATAAGCGCCGACACTGATTAAGTCTTTATTTTGTTGGTACAAAGAATACAAACGGCGTAACTCACGCGCTTGTTTCATATGCTGTTCATCAACCACATCCGGCATTACTCGACTGATAGAAGCCTCTATATCAATAGCAGGAAAATGGCCTGCTTCAGCCAGGCTGCGTGATAATACAATATGGCCATCCAAAACACCGCGCGCAGAATCCGCTACGGGATCATTATTATCATCACCTTCCGTTAAGACAGTGTAAAAAGCAGTAATAGAGCCGCCTCCTTCATCAGCATTTCCTGCGCGCTCCACCAAACTAGGTAACTTGGCAAAGACCGAGGGCGGATAACCTTTAGTTGCTGGCGGCTCATCTATCGCTAAAGCAATTTCTCGGTGGGCTTGCGCAAAACGCGTCAAAGAGTCCATCAGCAATAAAACATCCAAACCTTGGGCTCTAAAAAACTCAGCAATACTGGTCGCTAACATCGCACCATGCACGCGCATTAAAGGTGGATCATCTGCCGGTGTAGCGATGACAACAGCACGCGCCATACCTTCTTCACCTAGGATTTTAAGTACAAATTCATTAACTTCTCGACCTCGCTCACCAATAAGACCGACCACCACCACATCTGCACTGGTAAATTTAGTCATCATGCCTAAAAGGACACTCTTCCCGACGCCTGTTCCGGCAAATAAGCCCATACGCTGACCACGACCGACACTGAGAATAGCGTTAATCGCACGCACGCCGACATCTAAAGTCTCACGAATCGGCTTGCGTGCTAAGGGATTAATGGTTTCGCCCGACATAGATTGCTTAGCTTCTGTTTTTAATGGGCCTTTATTATCCAAAGGCTTACCCGAACCATCTAAAACACGACCTAACAAACCAAAGCCGACGTTAGCCAAACTGTTACTACCCAAAGGAATAACACGGCAACCAGGCTCTAAGCCATGCGGATTACCCGAAGGCATAAGAAAAATACGATCACCAGCGAAACCAACCACCTCGGCTTCAATAAATTGTCCATTTTTACTTTGCACTTTACAGCGTGAGCCAATAGCAGCGCGGCAACCTACCGCCTCTAAAGTCAAACCCACCATGCGTGATAACTGACCTTCAACCACTAATTCTGGGAGGATTTCTGCACGTTCTATATAAGGCGCTAAGCGCTCTAACCATTTTTTAGTGCGAATAGGCTCAGGAATCACCGGCGCATTCATGCCGATTCACCCTGCCGCTCATCCCCTAAAACAGTGGCAATGATAGTGTTTAGTTTATTTTCTACTGTTGCATCAATATGTGATGTTTCTGTTGATACAATACAGCCACCACGGGTGAGTAAAGGATCTTCTTCAATCGCCCAAGTCGGTGCATCAACATCCAAAGAAAGGGACTCGCGCACTAGTTCAGCATCATCTGGATGTAAAGCGAGTGTTATTTTCTGTCTAGCCACAGGTAAAGCCTTAACGCTCTCTTTGACCACAGCTATAATTTGCTTGGGATCTAATTTTAATTCTCTGCGCACAACGTGCTTAGCAATAATAATAGCCAGTTGTGCAATAGATGCCTCTACTTGCTCGTCTAATTGCGCAAATGGCTCGGTTAAAGATTCTAGTAAGGGAATGAAGCGAGCCACTTGCTCTTGCAACAAATGCTTGTTTTCTGCATAACCTTGTTCTAAACCCTCAGCTTTACCTTCGGCCACACCAAACTCTTTGCCTTCAACAAAGCCAACTTGGTAACCTTCCTCCTTTCCTTTAGCAAAAGCCTCATCATAAGCTTGTGCTTGCATCGCTTCAATTTGCTCAACAGTCAAAACCGATGATGCGGCATCATCTAAGCTAATCTCCTCTGATCGATGCCCTAAAACATTCGGTACATCCCATAAACTTAAGCTATCTAACTCATCTTGAGAGAAAACCTGGCTTTTAGACGAGCTCATCGCCACCGCCACTACCTAAGGAAATTTCACCCGCATCTGCTAATTTTCTAGCAATACTGAGAATATCTTTCTGCGCCTGCTCTACTTCACTGAGTTTAGTGGGTGGCGCGGCCTCTAAGTCATCGCGTAACATTTCTGCTGCCCGCTTAGACATATTGCCAAAGATTTTTTCTTTCAAAGCATCATCAACACCACGTAAGGCTAATAACAACTGGTCAGTTGATACTTCACGCAATAAGGCTTGAATACCTCGATCATCTACTTCTATTAGATCAGAAAAAACAAACATTTTGTCTTGGATTTTTTGACTTAACTCGGCGTTACTTTCACTGACTTCTTCCATCATAATTTCACTAATAGAACCCTCAATATAGTTCAAGATATTAGCCGCAGTATCAATACCACCAATGGCAGAGGCTTGTGCACTTTCACCGCCAGTCAACTGTTTCTCCATCATTTCATCCAATTCACGCAATGCAGCCGGCTGTATTCCCTCTAATGTAGCGATACGCATTAATAAATCAGAACGCATATTTGCCGGCAATAAACTTAATACAGCCGCGGATTGATCAGGATCTAGCAAGGATAAAATGATCGCAACAATTTGCGGATGCTCTAATCGAACTAAATCTGCAATCGCCCGCGCATCCATCCACTTTAATTGATCAATCCCTTTACTATCGCGTCCTAATAAAATTCGATCAATAATGCTACCGGCTTTATCTGCCCCTAAGGCATTGGTTAACATATCCCGAATATAGGCATCAGAATCAACTCCTAAAGCCGTTTGATCTTTAATAGTAACGATAAACTCCTCAAGCACACCATCGACCATTTCATTAGAAATATTGGATAAGCCTGCCATTGTTGTACCAATGGCTTGCACTTCTTTGGGGCCCATATTTTTTAAAACACTAGCCGCCCTATCGTGCCCTAAAGTCAAAAGCAATAAAGCCGTTTTTTCTGTTTGCCTTAATTCAGCTTTCTCAGCCATCTTGATTAACCCACCCTTTCAGTACCTGTGCAACCAACTTAGGATCTTCGTCCACTAATTTTTTCACATACTCTAAACGCTTCTCATAACTTTGAGGGGCTTCTAATAATAATAAATCCTCTGTTTCAGAGCTTAAAGCATGGCCATCCGCATCTAATTTAACCGCAATCGGATTACCCTCTGCATCATAGCGCACTGGCACGGCAACGGGGATGCCGTTTTCATCCAAGACCATTTCAGTCTCTTCCTCCGGCTCTTCTTTAGCCACTAAACCGCGCATCGTCGGACGTAGCACACCAAAAACGATAAACAACACGACTAGCGCAGCGGCAAGTTGCTTCATTAAATCAATAAACCAAGCCTGCTCCCATAAAGGTTCTATAGGTAAAGCTTCTAACTCATCCGGTACTCTAAAGGCAGCATTAGTCAATGTGACTTCATCACCGCGACGCATATCATAGCCAATCGCACGTTTCACCAACTCAGTTAGGCGATTTAAATCTTCTTGAGCAAACGGCAAAGTACTCACCGAACCATCCGCTGCTAATAGGCGTTTATCATCAACCACTACAGCAACTGATAAGCGACGCACAACACCCGAAGCTAATCGAGAATGGGTAATGGTTTTATCTAACTCAAAATTACGCGTTGCTGCTTTACTAGAAGATGAAGGCGTTTGCGCAGATCTATTATCTTCACCAACAGCAATCTCTGGTGCCACACCCGCAGGCGGCGGTTGATTCGACAAAGCCCCCGGAACCCCTTGTATAGCAGACAAAGAACTTAAATCCTCGGTGGTTTGTTCACTTCTTAAAGCAGGTAAATCAGGATTAAACATCTCCTGGGTTTGCTCGGTTACGGTAAAATCAACCTCCGCAGAAATTTGCACACGCATACCTTCTGGGCCGACAATAGGCATCAAGATATTTTCGATACGCGCCATTAAATGATCTTCGACTTCTTTTTTGTATTCGAATTGTTTATTGGTTAACGCTAAATTAGAATCGGTGTCTTTAGAACTTAATAAGCGGCCTTGCTGGTCGACCACCGTCACTTGTGCAGCCTCCATCAAAGGTACGCTAGAGGCTACCAAATGCACGATGGCATCAATCTGGCCTTTTTCTAAAGCCCGCCCTCTATATAAATTGACAATCACAGAAGCACTCGGCTTTTTCTGCTTGCGCACAAAGACAGACTGTTTAGGCAAGGCCAATAACACCCGTGCCGATTTTACATTTTGTATGGTCATGACAGTGCGCGCAATTTCACCCTCTAAAGCGCGCTGAAAACGCATGGCTTCAACACTTTTACTGGTGGTAAAGCTTGCTTCTTTATCCAGTAATTCATAACCTAGACTATCGCTACGTGGCAACCCTTCCGCGGCTAATTTTAGCTTTATATCTCTTACTTTACCCGCTGCGACCAGCACAGCCCCAGAGCGCTCATCAACTTTATAAGGAACATCTAATTTATCTAAAGCCTCTAAAATTTCTGATGCATCTTGCTCGCCTAAGCTAGAAAACAGCAAATCATAAGCCGGTGCCTGCGACCATAAAACCACAGCTACGCCAATGGCAACACTGAAAGCTAAGCCCAGCATCAAGCCGACCTGCTTGATCACGGTCATTTGTACAAGACCTTCCATTGCAGGATGTATCGCTTTAGTTCCCGGTTCTTCAGCGACTAAATTGCTACCTGCTTTGCTTGCGGTATTGGCTAAACTATTGCTCGACTCTTGTTCACTCATGTTATTTTATTTGCGCCATTACATTGGCATATTCATTACTTCTTTATAAGCATCGGTAAGCTTATTACGCACTTGCACCATCGCCTGAAAGGAAACACTCGCTTTTTGCAAAGAAACCATCACTTCCGCCAAACTGGCATCAGATTGACCCGTTTCAAAATCGGCACTCATTTTCGCTGCAGTTTGCTGGGTTGCATTAACACCCTCTATAGATTGTTTTAATAATGCCGCAAAATCATTATTCGTATCGACAGGTGCCGGCTTATTGCCTGCCTCTATAGACATCGAACGCATTTGTGCTAAAACTTGGTTTACATTCATATCACTCATCGTATTATCCTGCTCAACTTAATCTTTATAACAAACAATAAGCATTTTTTACGCCAAGAAAAATTGTAAAGCATTTTAGCATGGAATAACGATCCCATCGTCTTTCATTCGTGCAATTTTATAGCGTAAAGTTCTAGGGCTAACACCCAGTTTTTCCGCTGTTAATTTTCGGTTTCCTTGTAATAATTGCAAAGTACTCAAAATAATTTTATCTTCTGCTGAACGTAAACCAGTGCCTAGATTTATCTCGCCTATATCAGATAAATCAGCTTGTTCAGTATCATTAACTCGCTCTTCAACAACGCCAGATACGAGCGGTTCAAGTTTAACAGCCGGCATTTGTATCGTCTCTTCAAAAATCAAATCCTGCTCATTAATCGTATCACCAGACTGCATAATTAACGCACGCTGTACAACGTTTTCTAGCTCTCGGACATTGCCCGGCCAATGATAAGCTTGCATTTTTTGTATCGCTTGCTTACTAAATAACGGCATTTTCTTACCGGCAGATAAATGACGCTGCATTAAATCGTTTGCCAACGGCAATATATCATCCACTCTAGCGCCTAATGAAGGGATAACCAGAGGAAAAACATTTAAACGATAATATAAATCTTCACGAAACAAACCCTCGGCAACATAATCTTTTAATTTACGATTAGTCGTCGCCAAAATTCTGACGTTCAAGTTGATTTTTTTCTGACTACCTAAACGCTCGACTTCTTTCTCTTGAATAACGCGCAATAATTTAGCTTGTAAGGCTATATCCATCTCAGAAACTTCATCTAATAACAAAGTCCCGCCTTGTGCTAATTCAAATTTACCCGGCATAGCTTGAATTGCCCCGGTAAACGCGCCTTTTTCATAACCAAAAAGTATCGATTCCAGCATATTCTCCGGAATAGCCGCACAATTAATAGCCACAAAAGGCCGGTCTTTATGCCCTGAATTTTGATGTACAAATTGCGCCAAAACCTCCTTACCAACGCCACTAGCCCCTTGAATTAAGACCGTCACCTCCGTTTTAGCCACTTTTTCTGCTAACTGATATAAGCGCTGCATTGCCCCATCAGCGACGACATGATCATTAGCTGCTTGTGGATTCTGCACGACTAATTGCGCAACTTTATCCACTAAAGCACTAGCATCAAAGGGTTTAACCAAATAATCCGCAGCGCCCGCCTGAATTGCTTCGACCGCTTTTGGCACTGAACCATAAGCGGTCATTAATAAGACTGGCGTATGCGCATACTGGCTTTGCATATTATTCAATAATTGGAAGCCATCCATCACGGGCATCTGCACATCACTGATGACTAATTTAAAAGCACCTTTAGCTAGTTTAAGTAATGCCTCGGTACCATTACGCGCCGAAACAACACGATAACCTTCAATCTCCAAAGTATCGCATAAGGCCTCACAAAGAGAGGCATCATCCTCGACCACTAAAACATCATACTGTTTCATGCACTTGCTCCCATAGAAATAGTCGGTTGAAAAGCGTGCTCAATACACGGCAAAGACAATTTAAACTCAGTTCCCAGCCCCACTTTAGATCGACAACAAACCTTGCCGCCATGAGCTTTTGCCACACTATCGACCACGGCTAAGCCCAAGCCGGTACCATTGACACGCGTAGTAAAAAATGGTTCAAAAATACGTTGTAAATGTGCCGATTCAATACCGCGTCCATTATCTTGAATACTGATTTCTATAGATTGCTCATTTTCCTGCTTGACCGACAAATTAAGTCGACCATCAACCGGCATTGCTTCCAGCGCATTGGTTAATAAATTCATCAGCACACCCTGTAATGCATGTTCATTACCTTGCATTAAATCCACAGCGCAATGATTAGAAATATTAAAATTCACTTGCCCATCAGCCAGATAATCACTCATTGCTGCCCCCACTTTATTCAACAAACTTTGCAATGAAAAGCTCGCCATTGTTAAGCGCCCTTCCTTAGCAAATACCAGCATATCATTCACTTGGCGCTCTAAATAATACAGACGCTCTAGGATTTTTTTAGAAAAACGCTGCTGTTTCTCAGTATCGAGCTTAGGATTAGCCATTTGCGAGGCATATAAAATAGCCGTTGAAAGTGGCGTTCTCACCTGATGCGCCATACTCGCAACCATTTCCCCCATAGCGGATAAATTTTTTTGCTGATTAAGCGTCTCTTGCAAAGCATTCATTTCACTGACATCACTCAACACAATCACTTGCTCACTACTTTCAGGCAAGCCGCTACGTGTCATATTGACGCGCACACCACTGAGCAATTGACGCTCTAAAGGATTATCTAATACGCCAATTAAACTACGCATAGCGATATCCGCCCAAAGCTGACCAATCAAAGGTTCACCTAAAAAACGGGTCGCTTGCAAATTGCAGTCAACAACGCGGTTTTGAGCATCAAGAATAATAATTGCAGCAGGTAAAGCCGCCAAGATTTGCTGTAAACGCACGGCTAGCTTCTCTTTTTCCATCAAGGTTTTCACGCGCTCACTACGCATCGCAGCTAACTCTTGATGCAATTTTTCAACTTGCTGCTCAAGACCTTGATACGAGTTGCTTAAATTTTCCGATAACTGATTAAAGATACGAAATGCATCCGTCAGCTGCTCAGTTTTTTGTGGAGAGGTAGGTATCGTCATAAAATCGCCCTGTTACTGTACTATGCAATAAGAAAAGCAAATATAAGGCCACTTCATAAACATTGAGTTAAAACAAACAATTGCAGTATAAAAGAATAACCATCTAAAAGACAAAAAATACAGAAAAATAAAACGTGTTGGCACCAAAAAGTAGGCATAGAGGAATGCAATTAAGTTCTATCTATGCCGCATTAAGGATGATTTCCTTTAACTTGATATCTAGGCTTGTGTAATAATAAGAGCAATTGAGGGACTCACCTGACAAACAAAAGCGCTCTCAGCGAAGAAAAATCCATCTACAGAAATGTTAAATACGCCTAAACAGACACTAAATAACAAACAAAATAACCCACGCATTAAAGCGGTTAATCATGGAACCCAGTGTAATGATTTATCCTACTTCAGTATCAACTAAACAACGATTGTAATGGCTGCAGTTATCGCATTTACAAGTGGCAAAGGGGGCGTTGGTAAAACAAATATTGCGACTAATATTGGTCTGTCTTTAGTCGCTAGACAAGAAAAAGTCTGTTTGTTTGATGCCGATACAGGTCTTGCGAATGTTAATATTTTAATGGGAGTGTCCCCTCATTATACGATTGAACACGTGCTTAATGGCTCAAAGACGATAGAAGAAATTATTATTGAGCTGCCTAATGGTATCTTTCTTGTGCCTGCCGCTTCAGGAATTAAACAATGCACCAACTTAGATAACAAGCAGTTATCTTGTTTAATCACGGCACTGCAAAGCCTAGAAAAGAAATTTGATTACTTGCTAATTGATACTGCTGCGGGCATTGATACCAATGTGCTAGATTTCGTTGCTTCTGCGCAATATAGAGTGCTCGTCATCACGCCCGAACCAACGTCATTAACGGATTCATTTGCGTTATTGAAAATGCTAGTGATTCGGGGCAAGAAGCAATCTATGTTTGTGCTGGTTAATAAAGTAGAAAATTATAAAAGCAGTCAATTAATTTTTAAGCGCTTTCAGCAAGCAGTTAAAACTTATTTGAAAATTGATATTGCCTTTTTCGGGTATTTAGCGGTTGATACACAACTTAATAAAGCAATTGCTCAACAAGTCCCTGTGGTTTTATCTTATCCTAATTCAGCTATCAGTTGCGGCTTTGCCTCTTTAGCTGACATTATCAAAAGACAGTTTAGAAATAATGAAAATTTACCTTATTTTAGTCAATATTGGCTAACAAATAACAAGCAAGCACAATCCATCAAATCTAAACCAGCGGCAAAAACTCAGAACAAGCTGATCCCGGCACAGACAAAAACTGAAGCACAAAAAGAGGCTAGCTTATCTGACATCTAT
>JACUUF010000137.1 GCA_014859465.1 Methyloprofundus sp. | reverse complement strand
ACGACAAAATCCACCTGCATCAGCCTCAGGCCTGGGTGGAAGAAATTAAACAAACCTTAGAAAAGCTAAGTGCATTTTATGGGAGCTTTAACTGAGTCAACTCAAAACAATGTATTGATTGCACTTAAAGGAGAAAGCAGTGTGGAACAAGACCATAAGCCGTTAACCGTAAGCCAAGCTGAAAAAACATTTCCAGCTGTAAGCACATCAATTAAACGTTATGAGTACGAAGAACAAATAGCATTGCTGATATGTACTATCAGCCAAATTGCTGAAAAAAAATCAGCACTGGAGTTATCAACTGATAACGGAAAAAATACTTCATGGACAATGAATCAGTCAACAGATAATTGCAAGAAGCTGAAGGAAGCAAACAGTATAAATCAACTTAAAGGCCAAAAAAAAATCGCAGAGCTAGAAATAAACACAAGCAAAACGAAAGAAAGACACAAGAAAATAAAACCCAACAATGGGTTGACATGCTTTGAAGTAGCCGTATTGGCAACTATGAGCGCTGGAAAATCAACTCTTGTGAACGCCCTTATCGGTCGAGAATTGTTACCAGCAAGTAATGAGGCATGCACCGCAAGAATTTTCAAAATAGAAAATGATGACTTTAAGGATGATTTTGTAGCAAGTATTGTTGATATTAATGATAACCAGAAAACAGACTGGATAGAAGCATGCCCAGAAACTTTGATAAGACTTAACAAAAACAATGAAAAAGGATCGATAAATATAGTTGGAAACATAAGATCAATAAAAACAACAACTATTGAGCTGGTCATATATGACACACCAGGACCAAATAACTCACAAGATAAAACTCATGGAGAAATAACTAAAGAAATTCTGCATGACGGTAAATTTGGATTGGTTTTTTACGTCATTAATGCAACCCAGTTCGGGGTTGAAGACGACGCGAAACTATTGACAGAATTGTTTGGATATGTTCAAAATGACTTGGAAAATAAAGAAGTTATTTTTATTTTAAACAAAGCTGATCAAATTGACGAGTCTCTAGGTGAAAGCATAGCCAACCTAGTTAAAAAGGCTGAAGATTATCTGGGCAGACTAGGGTTTAAGTCAGCAAAAGTTTTCCCCGTATCAGCAATGGCAGCATTACTTCCCAGAAAGTCATTAAATGGGCAAATGCTTACACGTAAAGAAAAAAGAATACTTAATGAGCTAATTATTCAAGGCAAGGAGGCTGAAAAAAACCTTTACGAGCACTCTAATTTAACTACCGCTGAAAAGAATGAGATAAAAAGCGATACACAAGACACCGCAGAAAATTTAGACTTTTGCATGCTTATTGAATACTCAGGAATTACAGCAGTAGAGCATTACCTGAAGAAAAAACTTAAACTGATTTGACAAAGGAAAAGAAAAATGACAAAGATAAAACTTATTTACAACCCCTTTACAGTGAAGACCGACATTGAAATAAACGGCCTTTTTTTACCCGAAGA
This sequence comes from Methyloprofundus sp., assembly GCA_014859465.1. Lineage (GTDB taxonomy): Bacteria > Pseudomonadota > Gammaproteobacteria > Methylococcales > Methylomonadaceae > Methyloprofundus. The sequence goes on along the minus strand of JACUUF010000137.1, from coordinate 7,786 downwards.
AGAAGTGAAAAAAGATGAGCTGTTTAAAATAATACAAGGCAGAAGAATTCAGCAATGTATCGATAGCTTTTTTAATGTGAAGCTATTTGAAAGATTCAATGAAAATGAAATAGAGTTCGAGTTCGAGGGGACTGACCTAGGTGTCGAAGATGTGCGCAGCGCAGTTAATTACTTTAATGAAAGCAATCTTGCTGAAGGATTAAAGATTATTCCAAGCTATATTGCTCTCCCAGCAAAAGTTGATGAAAAAGCAAAGAAGGTAAAAGCTTTATTTAAAGAAGCACAAAATGGTCCTTTTGATGAGTTTAGATCAGAGGAAATGCACCGTGCATTTGAAAAGGCTTTTGCACCCGAATTTGATGTTACAGTACTTGCCACTATGTCTGCTGGCAAGTCCACTGTGATTAATGCCACTGTTGGTAAAGAGGTTTTGCCATCGAAGAATGAAGCCTGCACCGCCACTATTGCCCGCGTGATTAACGATGATAGCCTGACCGCTTTTCAGGCACGGCGACTTAATCATAGTGCACAGGAACTAGACGCTTGGCGTGAGTTATCTGATAAAGATTTGTTGTTAACCATTGAAAAATGGAACGATGACGAAGAAACTTCAAAAATTGAAGTTAAGGGCGACATTCCTGAAATTAAGTTACGCGAGGGGATTCAGCTCGCTTTTGTAGATACTCCAGGCCCAAATAACTCTAATGATGCTTCCCATCGAGCAGCCACAGTTAAAGCAATTAACAGTAGCCAGCCTTCTATGGTGCTATATATTCTGAACTCAACCCAATTAGGTGTTGATGATGACAAGGGGCTACTCGATTTAATAAGAGATGCCATGTCACAAGGGGGACGCGAAGCCCATGATCGCTTTATATTTATTGCAAATAAGATTGACATGCTGGATTCTGAAAAGGAATCCGTGTCTGGTGTGATAAATAATGTTAAAAAATACTTGGAAAAAAATGGAATTATTAATCCATTAGTAATACCCGTATCAGCTGAGTTAGCCAAATTGATTCGAATCAAACGCAACTCCGGTGAAGATGCTTTGACTAGAAGGCAAAAACGTTTGATGGAGGGGCTGATTGATCAGTTTGTCGAAGAAGAAGAAATGAATCTGCTGGAGCAGGTGAAGAAAGATATAGACAGGAAAACCTACTCAAAGCTCAATGAAGAGTTGAAAGAAGCCAAAGCATCAGACGATGAAGAGCGTATTGCAGAAATACTCAGCGGCATACCCATTATAGAAACGTTGTTAGATAACTATCTAACAAAGCATGCTGTTCCATCTAGAATAAAAGATGCTATAGATACTTTCTCCAAAGTGGCACATGAAAGTAAAATAATTGAAAATACCAACAAAATACTTCAGCAGGGTGAAAAAGAGCTGGATAGTATTATTGCAGCAATTAAAGACTTTGAGCAGAACGAAGAAAGAATTCAAAAGGCAAAAGAGTTTAAAGAAAGTGTTCGCTCGATCGAGTACAACTTTTCAAAAGAAGCTATACAGCGTCGTAGAGAAACAGATAGAAAACTGAATAATCTAATTGATGAGTTTGCTGGTGAATTTGAAAACAAACTTGAGCCAACTCGTGCAAAAGGCATCATGCAAAATGCAGAGCGTAAAGTTAATAGTTTTATTGCTGAAACTCAGGAGCTATTGTCAGAAGATTTAGAGCAGGATCAGATTGCTCGGATGGCAAGTCTTCGCGATGATTATCAGAAATATGTTTCAGATCTATTAGATGACTTTCCAGAAGGTGAAGCAATGCGTTTAGCTAAAAACTTACAAAAAAATGCATTAGAGATGCCTGATATTTCGGTGTTGATTGGTCGAGCGACTTTTGAAGAAAAGAAAATGGTGTTTAAAGGAACTGAAAGACACGGGTTTTTATGGTTAAAGAAAAGGGATGTCTATGAAACAACCTATGAAGACAAGGTAGATATGAGTGAGGTTGGAAAAGAGTTTAATGAGAATCTTCAAAAAATAATAGTAACATTTTATCGTGAGTTTGAAGAAGTGAGTAGATTTAATTTTGAAGAGTCGAAATCAAAAATCATATTACACATGGATGCTTTGGACAGAAGCCTAGAGCTTATTTTAAATAAATTAAAAGAGATGAATGAAAACAAGGAAGCAAAAGACAGGGAGATGCAAGATAACAAAAATAAAATAGACTGGTTTAACGATTTCTCTTTTAAGTTGAATTCATTTCTTGAGATTAAATAAAGGGAACCAAAATGATAACAGAGAACTTAATTAAAGCAGTAGAGAAGTCTGATTTGGATTTAGTGAAAGCCATTATCTTGCGCCAGATCAATTCGGATAGAAACGAGAAGGAGTTTTTGGTTTTGAAGTCTTGTAAGTATGCGAAGGAAGAGTTAACTAAAAATGGATTAGTTATTTTTGAAGAGGATAATGGGGAAAGCCATTTTACTGAAGACAAAAACCACTGGAATAAAGAGCTCTGGCAAGAGCTAAGGGTAGATTTCCAGCATAATTTTTCTGAACAAAAAATCAATAACATTGTGCGTGTTATGCAGTACTTGCGAGAACAAGGTCACCCAGATTTTCAGGTGCGCATAGCTAGCAGTACATCGAGTCATGGTGTTCAAGCAACAAAAAAGTTCGAGAACCAAGGAGAACATAGGTCGAGCAGGAAGAGCGACCAACATGGTTCCAACAGTGTTTTGATCGGCGGAGCAATCGGTAGTGCCGGTGGGCTAGTGGTTGGTGCTCTCGCGGGTAAGGTCATCGGATTTGCCTTAGGTGGCTTAGTTGGCGGCCTTGTGGTCGGTGCAGTCATCAGTCAAATGAAAACTAAAGAGCGCAAGGAGTAAGCAAGATGGAAAAGGGTTTACAAAGTGTTCAAAAGCTAGCCGGTGCGATGACTGAGCTGGATTCCGTTGTTTTTAAAAGCTACTTAAATCAATTAAATCAGTATGAGGTTTATCCTCTTGCAACAAGGCTGGAAGAGGGGGCGAAGAATATTCGCTTGAGGAAAGTAGCGCGTATTGTTTACGATCGTAATGAAAACAACCTAAAAAAGTTCAACAGTGTCTTCTCTGCGCTGCATAGTTGTGACAGCTCAGTCGCATTGGTCATTAAAGCAGAAAAGCACCAGGCAGAAATTTTTATTGGAACCTATAAGTCAGCGGCCAATGGCATGGCGGGTTCTGATGCGATAAAAACTTTGGATGCAGCAATCAAAGGCAACTTTCCTGGAATTGATATATCTAAAAATCTCTTTAATAAGGAGATTTGTGAGCTACTAAGCCCAGTTCAAAGTACCCAGTTTGATGCCATTGCTAATGTTGTGGGTGTTCCCTCGCTAAAAGAGGAAAATGAAGACAATCTTTTTTCTCAAGGGCTAGAGAAATTAGTTGAAGGCATGAAAGGCCATGAATACTATGCCATTTTACAAGCCACACCGGTGGCTCAGCAGCAACTTGAGCAAATCGAAAACGCCTATCAGCAAATCTATACCGCACTGTCTGTCTTTGAGCAAAAGCAAGTCTCTCTGACTGAAAACCAAAGCCGTGCTTTAGGTGTTTCTTTAACAGAGGGGGTCACCCGTACACTAACCAAAAGTGTGAGTGAAACACAAACCCATACGGAAGGCAGCAATCAGTCAACAGCAAGATCCAATACCACAACAGAGTCCACTTTTGATGTAAAAAAAGCTTTGATGGGGGCAGCAAGCGGTGCCGCTGCTGGAGCTATAACAGGTGGATACACAACGGGTGGCTTAGCATCTGGCCCTGCTGCGGCTGTTGGCGCAATTATAGGTTTTGGTACAGGCTTATTTGGTGCCTCACAATCTGAAGGCTTAACTGAAACCACTGGAACTAGCGCTAGCGACTCCATAGCAAAGGGCACCACCCGCTCTGAAGCTGAATCAATAAATAAAGGGCGCACGGACTCTGATACTCATACCACTAGCCTAGGGCGCACCCTTCAGGTTACAGAAAAGAATCGGCAGATCATTAGTTTACTGGCTCAAATGGATGAGCAGCTTGAGCGTATAAAAGAATGCAAGAACTATGGCATGTGGGCTTGGGGAGCTTATTTTATTGCGCCTTCAGAGATTGAAGCCAAACTGGGTGCAGACCTCTATTCTGGCATTTTCAGGGGAGATGCTTCTGGCTTGGAGCGCAATGCCATTGGTGTTTGGAACCGCAGTGATGATGAAGCGCAATATAAAGAGATGCAAAATTATATTGCTCAACTACAGCACCCTGTATTGCATTCACCTGCTGGTTTTTCTACCCCCTTCTTATCACCAACGGCCTTAATCAGCACCAAAGAAATGGCTGTCGCCATGGGTTTGCCCAATAAATCTTTGCCTGGCCTGCCTGTTTTTGATGCCGTGGCTTTTGGTCAATCCGTGACCCAGTTAAGCCCTACAAAAGATAAGAGTATAACCATTGGGCAAATTGCAAACTTTGGTAGTGTCAGTGAGTATTCCAGTGTAGAGCTGGATCTTCAATCCTTAACGGCACACACCTTTATTACCGGTAGCACTGGTGCAGGTAAGTCTAATGTCATCTACTCGTTGTTAAATCAGCTAAAAGAAAAAGAGCGTATTCCTTTTCTTATTATAGAGCCAGCAAAAGGTGAGTATAAAAAAGTGCTGGGGGGGCATCCCGGTGTATCTGTTTTCGGAACCAACCCCAAACTAACGGATTTGCTAAAAATCAACCCCTTTTCTTTTCCAGAAGAAATTCATGTTATCGAACATATTGATCGTTTGATTGAAGTATTAAATGCTGTCTGGCCAATGTATGCAGCCATGCCAGCCATTTTAAAAGAAGCTGTTGAACTCACTTATGTGAAGTCAGGATGGGATTTACTCAATTCGGAATGTTCTGCGTCGCAGCCAGAATTTCCTGATTTTCATGATCTACTCAGAGTCTTACCAGAAGTGATTAATCAATCTGACTACTCACAGGAAATGAAAGGGAACTATGCTGGTGCGCTGATTACTCGAGTAAAATCATTGACTAATGGTTATTTTAGTACGATTTTCCAGAAGGAAGAGCTAGAGCCTTCTAAGCTCTTTGATGAGTGCTGTATCATTGATCTTTCAAGAGTCGGCTCTGCTGAAACCAAATCTTTACTGATGGGGATTCTATTCCTAAAGTTACAGGAATATCGTATGGCTAATGCTGATAGCTCTAATTCTGAGCTGCGACACATCACTGTACTAGAAGAAGCGCATAACCTTTTACCAAGAACCTCATCAGAGCAAAATGCTGAAGGAGGGAACCTTAAAGGAAAATCAGTTGAAATGATCGCCAACGCCTTGGCCGAAATGAGAACCTATGGTGAAGGCTTTATTATAGCCGACCAAGCACCAGGGCTTTTGGATCAATCTGCGATTCGAAATACCAATACCAAAATTATTCTAAGGCTTCCTGACTTTGATGACCGTAACCTTGTTGGCAAAGCAGCCCATCTAAACGATGATCAAATAATCGAGTTGGCAAGACTTCAAACAGGCTGTGCGGCTGTTTATCAAAACAATTGGCTAGAACCAGTCCTATGTCAATTTGAAGAGTTTGAATCCTCACTTGTGCAGCCTTACAAGCACTTAAACGATAACATCAGGCTCGTTGACCAATACAAGGTAAAAATCAGCACGGAAATAAAGGAAATCATCCATCATTTTTCAGAAAATGAATCAGGAAAGCTCTCTAACCCAGATCTTTATACTATTCGCAAGGCAGAGCTTCAGCAAAAGATAATGGCAAAGATCAATGTTCATGCTGTTTTGGATAAACTGCCTGCAACAAAAAACCTTGATCTTTGGATTCAACACCTAGCAGAACAACTTGGGCTGTTGATTCAAAAGGATTTTTTTGAAATCTACGAAAGAAACCAACTAGTTGGGATTTTCATGGAGATATTTGCAATGGAGACTCCTAATAACGAGGCAGTTTTTATGGACAAAATTAACGCAATCAGGTCTTCTCAGGAGAGCTTGATATGAACTTTATAGCACTAAAGGAAGTTGCGTTTAAATCAGTAAAGTCCATGGCTGATAAGATTCCTGACTTTTCCAAAGAGGTAGGAAAGCCAAATGAAAATAATAAAATTCCTGAATTTTACGGGAAGAATCTTGGCTATGACATAGATATAAAAAAACAAAATCGTTGTGATGTGATCAAAGAATCATCCTTCCTTCCAGAGTCTGGTGGAGCATGGACAGGGGAGAAAGGTAATTCAACCTGGATACCTGATGATGACACTACGCCCAAAAAACATAACCCAGATGGAAAGACATGGGGAGAGATTAAAGCTGATCACGACATAGTAGGAATTAATTTTAAAGATGGTGAGCCTGACTTCAGTGAAGTAAGTGAGGCTACAGTTGAAATTGAAGATTTCACTGAGGATCGTAATAAGAACTTTACGCAAGCAGATGAACAGTGTGCTAAGAAATGGACAGCTGAGAAAAAAGATGGCAGAGAGTGGACGCCAAGTGATGTTAGAGAGTACAGAAAAGAAAATAATTTAAGCTGGCATGAACGTAGCGACCAAAAAACAATGGATCTAGTTCCATCAGTAGTACATGGAAATATACCTCATTCTGGTGGTATTTCTGCTGCAAAAAAAGCATCTCAGGCAAATGGGTGATAACATGAACAAACAAGAATCTGTAAATGACCCAATTTTTGGGCGTATGGAATATGACCACTCATGGTCAAAGAAACAGGCTGTTAATTGGTGGGGCGAGCAGGAAGTATTAGTTGAAATCACTGCTCAAGCTTATAATGGTGATGACATCACAGACTTACAAAGAGAATCATATGTTGAATACTCAGGAAACATTAATAACCTATCTTTGAAATCAAAAGAAAAACTTTGTGATTTTGCAAAAATCTTCTATGATAAAGAGTATTCAGGGACAGAAATCACAAATATATTGAAACCAAGAACCGTACTATTTCATCGTGATGGAACCTGGGGAATTTTATTTGATTCTGAATACGATATTGAAAATGGTGTTGCTTTATATAAGAACAAGCACGGTGAAATAATAGTAGGGACACAGGATGATTTTTTATAATTGATATCTTCAAATAACAGCAAAGCAATCAGGGCCATCCTGATCCCGCCTTATTCATGAGGCTGTGAATCAGCCTCTCCGAACAGCTGTTTGACTCTGCTGCCAGTGCTTCCACGTTTTGACGCCCCGTTTTTGCTGAGGTCACTGGCTCTTTGAACTGTTTTTTAGTCCGTTTTCAGCTTTCCAGAGCCTGTTTTTTGGTATTTAGGCAGCCGTGATTCTCGGCTGTTGCCGATAACCCCTTGTGGATAACTGCCTGGATGCCTGCTGATGGCAACTATTCTGTTTGTGGTCGATAAAGGGCTTCCAGCAAGATAGGCCACCATTTATTAGCGGCAGCACCCAGATTGACCTTGATCTGCCTAGCATGAACAGTGAGGGTGGCGGCCACTTTCAGAAGCTGCTCTCTCAGACGCCTCAGGCTCCAGCCGTTGCCGGTTTTTTCTTGCATCAGGTAGCGCAGGCTGTGCATCAGCTGATAGGCGTAAAGACTCAGCAGCAGGTTAACCTGATTACGCGCCATCACCTGCTGAACCGTTGATGCCCCTCGATTGGTTGAAGGCAGGTGCAGATCCAGGGTGGATTTTAACTCGCCCATGATGGACGCCCTACAGGCCTTTTCAGGTAAGGCTGAGCCAGTTTTTGCAGGCGTGAGTTGCCTTTCAGGCGTCCCAGGTAGTGGATGTCTTTTTCTTCCAGTGCGCTCAGCG